>JAADIW010000165.1 GCA_013151115.1 Caldisericota bacterium | reverse complement strand
CGGGCCCCGGTCCGCGGGTGGGGACCCGTTCCCAGGCGTTCGCCGCGGGATCGTACGCCCAGACGTCGCTGAGGAAGCCCGGCCTCCCGTCCCTCTCCTCGGCGAGGCCGGCGATGACGTACATCTTGCCCCCGTGGGCCACCGCCGCGTGGCCCTTGCGCGCCGGCGGGGGCGGCGTCTCGGGAATCAGCTCTTCCCATTCTTCTGTGGGCTCGTCATATTCCCAGAGATCGTTGAAAAGCAATTGGGGGCTGCAGGCGCCGAGGCCCCCGAAGAGGAGGATCCGCCCGCCCACGTTCACCAGGGTGTGGCCGAACCGGGGACAGGGGGCGCGCTCCGTCTCCACGGTCCTCCACCCCGCGAGGGCACAGGCCGCAAGGAGGACACATCCCAGAAGGACCAGCACAGATCTACCGCGCATCCGCCTCACCTCCCCGTGGGTTTAGGAAATGAGACCCCCTATCTTACCGGGACCAAACCCCCGGGGGCGGCCCGGCGCTATAGTTAGGGGACCATGGCCGTGTGGATCGAGGAGCTCACGGAGGCGAACCTCCCCGGGGCGCCGCGGTGGGGCGGGGAATCGAGGGGCTGCGGGTGGTGCCTGTACTGGCAGGAGCCGGATACCAGGGAGGTGACGGAGGGGGAGGCCCTGGCGCGGAAGCGGGCCTGGCTTCGGCGGGTGAGGGGGGAATGGGGCGGCTGCGGCAAGATCCTGTACCAGGACGGCGAGCCCATCGGGTACGCCCAGTACGCCCCGGCCCGGTTCCTCCCCGCCGCGGCCACGTACCCCGCCGGGCCGGTGAGCGGGGATGCCGTGCTCCTCGCGTGCCTCTTCATCGCGGCGCCGGACCGGCGGCGGCGCGGCCTGGGGAGCCTCCTCCTCTCCGCGGTCACCGGGGAACTGCGGGGGCGGGGGATCGCGGCGGTGGAGACCTTCGCCCGTCGCGGCAGTCCCGATAACCCCTCCGGGCCGATCGAGCTTTATTTAGCCCACGGCTTCCGCGTCATCCGCGAGGACCCCGAGTTCCCCCTCCTGAGGCTGGAACTCGCGTCGAGGTGAGGGCGATGGAGGGATTCGAGAGGAAGGTGGTGTACTTCCGCTACCGGGGGGAGATCAACACCCGGTGGGTATTGGAGCTCGCCCGCGATCGGGCGCTGGAGCTCGGTATCGGGGTGATGGTGGTCGCTTCGGAGACGGGGAGGAGCGCCCTCAAGGCCCTCGAGGTGTTGAGGGGCACCGGCATAAAGCTCGTCGTCGTCACCCACTACCCCGGCGAGACCCGGGGGCCGCGGGGGGACATCCCCATCGGCCTGGGACGCCCGGAATACGCCCACGTGAAGCGTCACCTCGAGGAGAACGGGGCCGTCATCGTGCAGGGGACACGCCCCCTCGGCGGGATCGGCAGGGCCCTCGGTTGGAACGCCGCCGTTCCCGCGACGTTCGTGGACAAGGCGCTGGAGCTCTTCGGCCCGGGGACGAAGATCGCCATCGAGGCCGCGCTCATGGCCACCGACGCCGGGGCGTTGGCGGAGGGCGAGGAGGTGGTCACGCTGGGCGGCACGTACAAGGGGTTGGACACCGCGCTGGTGGTGAGGACCGCTTGGAGCGGGAGGTTCTTCACGGCGTTCGAGGTGCTGGAGATCGTGGCCAAGCCCCGCCGGACCTGGACCAGGCTCCCCGAATACGAGCAAGAAGGTTGGAAGGGCGACCTCGACCAGTACTACAGGCCCATCGAGATCTAACCGGCCTGAGGTGGACATGTGTTACGAGGGCCCATGTGTGGAGACCGTATACTTCGCGCCGAGACCTGGCCGCCTCGTCGGGGGCTTTTCTAGAGGGAGGCAGTGATGAACGGTGAGCTTGGTCGTTTTTATGAAATCTTTCCCTGGTACGACGATCCCGAAAGCGAACGGGGAAGACGCTACTTCGAGGCCACGGTGGGCGCCATGGAGAAGCTCGCCCAGCATCCCTGGATCCGAGGCGAGGGGGCACTGAGGGTCCTCGAGATCTGTGGGGGCGCGGGGTTCGGGGGCGTGGCACTGGCGAAGGTCCTCGGCCAGCGGGGCGTCGCGGTGGATCTGACCATCACCGACCTGAGGGCGGAGGCGCTGGAGAGGGCGCGCGCGTGGGGCACAGAGACCCTCGGGCGGAAGGTGAGGACCAGGATCGCGGACGCACCACGCGAAGTTCACAAGCTGGGTGAGAAATACGACTTGGTCCTCATGTACGGCCTCTCCACGCCCCATTTCGATCCGTGGGAGCTCGTGAGGTTGCTGGCTTCGGTGGGGGAAGCCCTCGAGGACGACGGGATCTTCGCCGTCGAGGAATCCGACCGGAGGTACAGGATCTTCCTCATGATAGGCTACAAATGGGCCTTGGCCGAGGCCGCGGAGGAGAAGTTCACCGTGAGCTTCCACACCGGCTACGACCTCCACAGGGGCACGATCAGGCGACACTACCTGGATCTCGGGGCTTCGGGGGCCCCCGTGGAGATGGAGACCTACATGTGGGGGCTGGCGGAGGTCGGGGCCTTCGTGTGGACGTTCTTCGAGGAGGTCGATTTCCTCCAACTCCGGAACGAGCGCCACTTCATCTTGGGAAGGAAACCCAGGCGGAACCTCTCTCCATCCCATTTGAGGCCTCCCGGTTTCCTCGGAGGGACGGAAGCATGACCCTTTATCGCGAGGAGATAAGGGATCCCGCCATCATCGTCGTGGCGTGGCCCCTGGTCGTTTCCGCTCTCGGATTCTTCGCCGCGTTTCTCTACCAGCTGTTCGTCGGACCGGTGGGGAGAAATCCGGCACCGACCTGGTTCTGGGGACTGATGGGAACCATTTTTCTCGGGTTCGTTTGGCTCCTCAAGGGCCTGACGCGGCTCGTTATCGAACTGTCCGATGAGCACCTGACAGTCGGGTTCGGGATCCTGAGGAGCAAGATCCCGTGGGAGCGAGTGGTCGAGGCAAGGGAGGATGAACGCCCGATACTTTCCTATTGGGGAGTAGGGTTGCGATTCGTTCGTGTGGGAGGTCGATGGATATTGGCTT
>JAADIW010000110.1 GCA_013151115.1 Caldisericota bacterium | reverse complement strand
GTCCTGGTGGGGCGTTCGGCCCGCGAGAACGAGGGTCTGGTGCGGGAGGCCCACCCCCGTGACCTGTGGCTACACGCCCGCGGCGTCCCCGGGGCGCACGTGATCGTGAAGAGCGCGGGGAGGGAAGTGCCCCCGGAGGTGCTGGAGGAGGCGGCGAGGCTCGCGGCCTGGTATTCCAAGGCCCGGTATGATACAAAGGTCGCCGTGACCTATACCGAGGTGCGCCACCTGCGCAAGCCCAGGGGCGCGCCCCCAGGGGCGTTCGCGGTGACCCGGGAAGAAGTGATCGTCGTACGGCCGGGAGGGGAAGATGGATCGAGCGATTGAGGGGCTGCTCGCCGTGTTAGCGCTCATCTGCACGGTGATCCCACACGAAGTGGCCCACGGCTACGTCGCGTGGAAGCTCGGCGACCCCACCGCCAAGCTCTCGCGGCGTCTCACCCTCAACCCCCTGCGACACATCGATCCCGTGGGCTCGATCCTCCTCCCCGGGATCTTGGTGTTCATGAGGTTCGTGACCCGGGTGAACGTGCCGGTCTTCGGGTGGGCGAAGCCGGTGCCCATAAACCCCTGGTACTTCCGGGAGCCCGCGAAAGGGATCATGTACGTCTCGCTCGCGGGGCCGGGGGCGAACGTGGGGATGGCCCTCCTCGCCGCGGGCATCGGGCGGGTCCTGTGGGCGCTCGGCCCCCACGATTTCCTCTACTGGCCCATGGTTTTCCTCACCTACCTCGGCATCATCTCGCTCTTCCTGGCCCTCATCAACCTCCTCCCCATCCCTCCGTTGGACGGATCCAAGGTCCTCTCCTATTTCCTCCCCCCGGACCTTCGCCGCCAATATCTGTCCCTGGGGATGTTCGGGCTCATCTTCCTCTTCGCCCTCCTTTACTTCACCCCGGTCCTCGAATGGCTCGGCAACATCGCCATCAGGCTTTGGAACTACATCTCTTGGTAGACGGAGGGGCGCGCGGGCGGAGGGCGTATAATCTGCGGCTATGGCGGAAAAGGCAAGGGTCGAGGTAAAACGCGAACGCGATGAGGTCACCGTAACGGTGGAGATACCCGGTGAGGAACTCGTCCGGGCCGAGGACGAGGCTTACCGCAGGATGGCCAAGGAGTTCCGCATCCCCGGCTTCCGGCCGGGGAAGGTCCCCAAGGCGGTGCTCCTGTCCCGCTACGGGGAGGATGTGTTCGACGATGAGGTGAAGGAGATCCTGGTTGAGAGGGGGCTCTCCCGGGCGATCGAGGAGCACGATCTCAGGCCCCTCTCCTCCCCCAAGGTGGAGATAAAGGAATTCGTACGGGGCGAGCGGCTGGTGTTCGAGGCCCGGTTCGCCGTATGGCCCGAGGTGGAGATCCCGGACCAACTCGACCTGGAGATCCCCGAGATCCCCGAGGCGGAGGTGAGCGAGGAGGAGCTCGCCCAAACCCTGGAGGAACTGAAGCGCCGGGCGGCGATCCTCGAGCCCAAGGACGGACCGGCGGAAGTGGGCGATCTCGTCCGGTTCCGGCACCGGGACGATCTCTACGAGGTGGAGGTCACCGGGGAGAAGGGGGGGCTCCCCCATGAACTCTTGGGGAAGAGGCCCGGTGACACCGTGGTCCTGGAGGACGAGAAGGGACGGAAGCTGACCGTCGAGGTGACCCAGGTCTACCGGGTTACGATCCCCGCCGAGGACGAGGTGGCGGCCCACTACGGCGAGGAGAACTGGGAGGGCCTCAGGGAGCGGGCCCGCTCCGAGATCGCGCGCCAGAAGGAAGCGGAGCGGCGGAGCTGGTTGCGGCTCGCCGCGCTGGACGCGCTGGCGGACAAGCTGGGCATCGATGTCCCCCCGAGCCTCCTGGAGGAGGAGGTCCAGATCGAACTCGCCCGCTACGGGGGGAAGGGGGAGCTGCGGGGGGAGGTCGAGGAGATGGTGCGGCGCCGGCTGCGCCGCTGGATCGTGTCGCGGTTGGTCGCCTCCCAGAAGGGCCTTTACCCGTCCGATGATGAGGTGCGCGAGCTCGCGCGCTCCCTGGAGGTGGAGGAGGACCTCGTCCGTTCGCGCCTGATCCTCGAGCGGGCGGCGGATTGGATCCTGGAGCACGCCGGGAAGAGCGGGGAAAAGGAGGGGGTATGAAGCTGCAGTGGCCCTATGAGGAAGAACGCATGATGCGCTATTACGAGCGGGCCTTCGCCCGCCTGTTCAAGGACCGGATCATCTTCCTCTCGGGGGAGATCATCCTCAGCGCCGGCGGCGCGCCGTACTCGGGGGCGGCGGACAACATCATCGCCCAGCTCCTCTGCCTGGAGGCGGAGGACCCCGAGCGCGACATCTACCTCTACATCAACTCGCCGGGGGGCGATGTCCACGCGGCGCTCGCGATCTACGACACGATGCAGTACGTGAAGTGCCCGGTGCAGACGATCTGTGTGGGGATGGCCGCCTCGGCGGCGGCCCTTATCCTCGCCGGGGGCGAGAAGGGAAAGCGATTCGCCCTCCCCAACTCCCGCATCATGATCCACCAGCCCTGGGGCGGGGTGCGGGGCCAGGCGGTGGATCTCAAGATCCACGCCGAGGAGATCATGAAGATCCGCGACCGGATCAACGAGATCCTCGCCCACCATACCGGCCAGCCCAAGGAGAAGATCGAGCGCGACACCGACCGCGACTTCTTCATGTCCGCTGAGGAGGCGAAGGAGTACGGCCTCGTGGACGAGATCATCGCCCACCGCAAGCGCTGATCCCGTGCCTTTGAGGGGCAGGCCTATATGAAGGGCCAGGTTCTGGAGCGACAGGCACCGGCCGAGGAGCGCCCCCTCGAGCTCCGGGAGGTGCCGGTGCCGGAGCCCGGGCCCGGCGAGGTCCTGGTCCGGATCTCCGCCTGCGGCGTCTGCCACACCGATCTCCACATCGTGGAGGGGGACCTCCCCCTGCGCAAGAGCCCCGTCATCCCCGGTCACGAGATCGTGGGCCGGGTGGAGGCGCTGGGGCCCGGTGTCGAGGGGATATCCGTCGGCGATCGGGTGGGAGCCGCGTGGCTGCACCGGGCGTGTGGGGAATGCCGCTTCTGCCGCCGGGGGAGGGAGAACCTCTGCGAGAGCGCCCGCTTCACCGGCTGGGACGTGGACGGAGGGTTCGCCGAGTACACGGTGGCGGCGGCCGATTTCATCTACCCCATCCCCGAGGGGTTCCCGGACGGGAACGCGGCCCCCCTCCTCTGCGCGGGGATCGTGGGGTACCGGGCCCTGAAGCTCGCCATCAGCGGCAAGGAACCGGGACGGCTCGGGCTCTACGGGTTCGGTGCCTCGGCCCACATCGCCATCCAGATCGCCCGGCACCTTGGCTGGGAGGTCTATGTCTTCACCCGCAGCCCCCAGAACAAGGCCCTGGCCCGGGAGCTCGGGGCGGCCTGGGTGGGGGAAGCTGGGGATCGCCCCCCGGAGCCCCTGGACGCGGCGGTGATCTACGCCCCCGCCGGCTGGATCGTCCCCGAGGCCCTGAGGTCCCTGGACAAAGGGGGACGCCTCTCCCTGGCCGGGATCCACATGACCCCGATCCCGGAGATGCCCTACGGGCTCCTCTACCACGAGCGCGAGGTCGTCTCGGTGG
>JAADIW010000012.1 GCA_013151115.1 Caldisericota bacterium | reverse complement strand
GCCAACATGGAACCCGAGCAGGCGTTGCTCTTCATCATGAGCAAGATGAAGCAGACCAAGGACAACAGACAGTTCCTGGAGCTCATGAACAGTGAGTAGGGAGATCCTCATCGGCATCCTCGTGCTCCTGGTGCTGCCCTTGGCGGTGGCCACCTACCTCCTCCAGGACGCGTCGGGCGTGGGCGGTGACGTCGGCGGCCCGCTGGGAGCCGCGGCCGTCCCCTTCACCCGCTACCGCGTCCTCCCCGGGGACACGCTGGCGAGCATCTCCCGCCGCTACGGCGTGCCCATCGAGTACCTCCAGGCGAGCAACGGGATCGCCGATCCCCGGTCGCTCCGCGCCGGGGAGGTCATCCTCCTCCCCAAGGGCGGCGTCGTGCACACGGTGAAGGAGGGCCAGGATCTCCACGACATCGCCGCGAGTTACGGCGTCGACGAGTTCGAGATCATCGCCGCCAACGACCTCGATGGCCTCCCCCTGCCCGGGGAGAAGCTCCTCATCCCCCATCCCCGGGAGATCCCGTGGCTCGAGGCGCTGAAGCTCGGCTGGCGCCCGGATGCCACGTTCATCTGGCCCCTGCGGGGACGGCTCACCTCGCTGTTCGGACCCCGCACCCATCCCATATACGGGACCCCGGACTTCCACACCGGGATCGACTTCGGGGTCCCAGAGGGGACCCCGGTGCACGCGGCGGCGGCGGGGGTGGTGAGCTTCGCCGGGCGACAGGGTGGGTATGGGATCCTGGTGGTGATCGAACACGCCGGCGGCCTCTCCACCTACTACGCCCATCTCTCCAAGGCGCTGGTGGAGGTGGGCCAGTTCGTGGAGCAGGGCCAGGTGATCGCCCTCTCTGGCAACACCGGCCTCTCCACGGGGCCGCACCTCCACTTCGAGATCCGTCGATACGGGAAGCCGGTGGATCCGCTGCCGTGGCTTCCGTGATCGTCGTCCGCGGGGGGCGGCCCCTCTCCGGCCGGGTGGAGATCTCGGGGGCCAAGAACGCGGTCCTCCCCGCCATCGTGGCCTCCCTCCTCACAGATGAGCCCCTGGTGCTGAAACGGGCGCCCGGGCTCCTGGACGTCGAGACCCAGTTGGCGCTCGTCGAGGCCCTGGGAAAAAGGGTGGAGCGTCGGGGCGATGTCATCGCGATCCACGGGGAGACGCGGCGCGCCACGGCGCCGCAGGAGATCGTCTCCCGGATGCGCGCGTCCTTCCTGTGCCTCGGGCCCCTGATCGCCCGGCTGGGCGAGGCCCACGTGCCGCTTCCGGGGGGATGCGTCATCGGGGCCCGCCCCGTGGACCTGCACCTCGCGGGGCTCGCGCGGCTCGGGGTCGACATCCGGGTGGACGGGGGGGTGGTCCACGCGGCGGGGACGCCCCGCGGGGGCGAGGTGTGGCTGCGGTACCCCTCGGTGGGGGCGACGGAGCAGCTGCTCCTCGTGGGGGCGACGATCCCCGAGGGGGTGGAGATCGTGAACCCCGCCCGGGAGCCGGAGGTGATGGACCTGGTGCGGCTGCTCGCCGCGATGGGGGCGGAGGTGGAGATCCTGGAGGACCGGTTCATCGTGCGCGGGGAAAGATTGGGCGGGGCGGAACACGCCGTGATCCCCGATCGGATCGAGGCGGGCACGTACCTCTTGGCCGGGCCGATAACCGGCGGCGAGGTGGAGCTCGTGGAGGTCCACCCCGAACACCTCACCGCCCTCCTCGTCAAGCTCGAGGAATGCGGCGTGGAGGTGGAAGCGGAGGGGGACCGCGTCCGGGCCTCGTCGCCGGGGGGCTGGCGCGGCATCGAGGTGGAGACCGCGCCCTACCCCGGCTTCCCCACCGACCTCCAACCCCAGCTGACCGCCTTCCTGTCCCTGGCCCGGGGGAGGAGCGTCATCTGGGAACGCGTGTTCGAATCGCGGTTCGGCCACGTGGGCGAGCTCATCAGGATGGGCGCGCGGATCACCCTCCAGGGGCAGGCGATCACCGTGGAGGGGGTGGGGGAGCTCCGCGGGACGGGGGTGGCCGCCACCGACATCCGCGCCGGGGCCGCCCTGGTCCTCGCCGGCGTCGCCGCGCGGGGGGAGACGAGGATCCGGGGGGTGGAACACCTGCGGCGGGGGTATGAGAATATGGAGGAGAAATTATCCCGGCTCGGGGCGAAGATATGGGTAGAGGAAGCCAGCGTTATCTGATCGAGGATTACCTCGGTCGCGGCGGGGAACGCGCGATTCTGGTGGGGATCATACCGCCGGGGTCCGCGGAGGAAGAGCGCGAGACGTTCGAGGAGCTCCGGGCCCTGGCCTACACCGCCGGGGTGCTCGTGGTGGGGCACCTCGTCCAACACCGCCGCCGGCCCGATCCCGCCACCTTCATCGGGAAGGGGAAGGCGGAGGAGCTCCGGGACTTGGCCGCCGCTCTGGGGGCCGACACCGCCCTGTTCAACGACGAGCTCTCCCCGGACCAGGCCCGCACGCTGGAGGAGGTGACCGGGCTCAAGATCGTCGATCGGACCCAGCTGATCCTCGATATCTTCGCGCAGCGGGCGGGGACGAGGGAGGCGGAACTGGCGGTGGAGCTCGCCCAGCTCGAGTACCTCCTCCCCCGGCTCCGGGGGTGGGGCAAGGCCCTCACCAACCCGGGCGGGGGGATCGGTACCATGGGCCCGGGCGAGACGAAGATGGAGATCGAGCGGCGCAAGGTCAAGCGCCGCATCCAAGCCGTCCGCCGGGCGCTCGCCGAGGCGGACCGCGTGCGGGAGGTGCGGCGGAAGCGCCGCCGCTCCGCGTCCATCCCCCAGGTGGCCATCGTGGGGTACACCAACTCCGGGAAGTCCACCCTGTTCCGGCGCCTGACCGGGGAGGACGTGCTCGTCGAGGACAAACTCTTCGCCACCCTGGACACCAAGACCCGCAGGGTGGCCCTCGACGAGGGCCGGTTCGTGCTGCTGAGCGATACCGTGGGGTCGTGGGGTTCATCAGGAAGCTCCCCCACCAGCTCATCCCCGCGTTCCGGGCCACCATGGAGGCGGCCCGCGAGGCCGACCTCCTCCTCAATGTGCTCGACGCTTCCTCCCCCCGCGTCCTGGAGCATTTCCGGGCGGTGGAGCGGATCCTATCCGAGGAGGTGTTCGCCCCCGACGAGCCCCGGCCCCCGGTGTTGCACGTCCTCAACAAGATCGACCTCGTGCGGGACGCGCGCCAGGAGGGGGTGCTCTCGGAGCTCAAACTCGAGGCCGGACGTTACGTGGAGATCTCGGCCCGGCTCGGTTGGGGCATCGACGGGTTGAAGCGCGCCGTGGCCGAGGCCCTGCGGGACCACTGGGTGGACCTAAAGGCGCTGGTCCCCTACGGCAAGGGGGACCTCCTCGCCCTCTTGGGGCGGCTGGGGAAGCTGGAGGTCCTGGGGGACCGCGACGGCGGGGTCCTGGTACACTTGATCCTCCCCAGCGCGGAACTCCCGCGCCTACGTGGGATCCCGGATCTCGTGTTGATGGAGGTCTGAGATGCGCCTTCTCGGAGCGGAGATCCTCGGCAATGCCCTGTGGAAATACATCGTCTTCTTCGCCCTGTTGCTCGGGGCGGCGCTGGCCCACGCCGCGGTGCGGTGGCTCGTGGGCCGGGCGCTCAAGCTCCGCGCGCTCCCCGAGCACATCGCGACGAGCCTCCGCGCGCTCTTCGGGAAGCCCGCGGGCGCCCTCATGTATCTCTTCGCCCTGTGGATCGGGGCGAAACTCTTCACCCTCCCCGAGGCGGCCGCGGGGATCGTGAGGGGGCTGTTCATCACCGCCCTGACCGTCGTCGTCATCTACATCGCCACCAAATTCGTGGACCTCCTCTTCTCCCTGTGGCGGGAGCGCGCCCGCCGCACCGAGACCCGGCTCGACGACCAGGTGATCCCCATCCTCTCCAAGGTCACGAAGTTCTTCGTGTGGGCGATCGGGATCCTGCTCGTGCTGCAGAACTTGGGCTACAACGTGACGAGCTTGCTGGCGGGCCTCGGGATCGGGGGGCTCGCGGTGGCCCTGGCGGCCCAGGAGACCCTGTCCAACTTCATCGGGGCCCTGGCGATCCTGGTGGACCGGCCCTGTGAGGTGGGGGACCGCGTCGACTTCGACCAGCTGGGGATCAAGGGGACGATAGAGGCGATCGGCCTCCGTTCCACCCGGGTCCGTACCCTGGACGGGACGCTCGTTTCCATCCCCAACCGCACCATGGCCAACACCCTGATCAACAACGTGGCCAAACGCCCCACCATCAAGAACGAGTATGTGATCGGGATCGTCTACGACACCCCCTACGAGAAGGTGGTGGAAGCCCTGCGGATTCTGCGGGATATCCTCGCCAACCACCCGAGCACCCACAATTACCGCGCTTACTTCAAGGAGTTCGGACCCTACTCCCTGAACATCGTAGTCACCCATTGGTGCAAGTACACCGACTACGAACAGTTCCTCAAGGCCACCGAGGAGATAAACCTCGAGATCAAGCGCCGTTTCGAGGAGGCGGGGATCGAGTTCGCCTTCCCCACCCAAACGATCCAGCTCACGGGCCTCCCGCCCGGGGGTCGGACGCCCTGAGCTCCTCCCAGGGGATCTCGACCCGGGACCCGTCCCCCTTCTCGATCACCGCCACGCGGCGGAAGATGTTGTAGGCCACGACCCGCCCCTCCACCTCCTCGGTCCGGACCTTCTTCCCCACCTTGGGCAGGCCCTCGAGGAGCTCACGGTAGTGCTGGTGCTCGAAGGCGAGACAACACCGGAGCCGCCCGCAGATCCCCGTGAGGCGCTGGGGGGCGATCACCAGGCTCTGATCGAAGGCCATCTTCAGGGTGATCGGCCTGAACTCGCACAGGAACGTGGAACAGCATGTCTCCCGCCCGCACACGCCGATGCCCCCCACCATCCGCGCCGCGTCGCGGGGGCCGACCTGGCGCAGCTCCACCCGGGCCTGGAACGCCCGGGAAAGGAGCCTCACGAGCCTGCGGAAGTCCACCCGCTGGGGCGCGAGGAAGAAGAGGCGGATGAAGTCGCCGTGAAGGCTCTGTTCGGCGGCCACGAACTTCATCGGGAGGCCCAACCTCTTCGCCTCCCGCTGGGCCACTCGCAGGCGGTCCTCGGCGATCCTGCGGCCCTCCTCGTGGGCCCTGAGGTCCACCTCCTCAG
>JAADIW010000109.1 GCA_013151115.1 Caldisericota bacterium | reverse complement strand
CGACGCCCCCACGCCGGAGCTCGGCGTGACGCGGGGCGTCGACCGGTTCGCGCTGAGGGGGAAGGCGCCGCTGGTGAAGCTCTACGAGGACCTCCGCTCCTTCACCAACTCCCTGGTGTTATGTGCCTTCGTCACCCGGGAGACGGGGCCGAACTACAACTTCCCCCAGATCCGGGAGCTCGTGCGCTGCGCCACGGGGGTCGAGCTCACCCCCGAGGGGATGCTCCGGATCGGGGAACGGAACTTCAACCTGCTGCGGCTCTACGCCGGGCTCGTCGGGTACCGGCGGGGGCACGACCGCCTCCCCCGGCGCCTCCACGAGCCCCTCCCCCGGGGGAAGTCGGCGGGCCGCCCCATCCCGGAGCGGGAGTTCCAGGAGGAAATCGACGAGTACTACCGCCTCCGCGGCTGGGACGAGCGGGGGCCCACCCCCGAGAGGCTCCGCGGCCTCGGGCTCGAGGAGCTCGTGGATTACCGCGAGGGGTGTGGGACGGGATGAAGGTCGTGGCGTTCGTGGGGCACAAAGGAGTGGGGAAGACCAGGCTCATCTGCGAGCTGATCCCCGTCCTCCGCGCGCGGGGGTACCGGGTGGGGACGGCGAAGCACGTGTCGCCCGAAGTAGAGCCCGATGCGCCGGGCACGGACACACACCGCCACCGCCTCGCCGGCGCCGAGCGCGTCCTCCTCTACTCCGAGCGCCACGCGGCCCTCTTCTGGGACCACGGGGGGACGGGCGTCCCGGATTTCCTCGAGAAGTTCCTGGGGGACCTGGATATCGTGATCCTCGAGGGGTTCAAAGGGGGGCCCTATCCCAAGATCGAGGTCTACCGCACGGGGGAGCCCCTGGCGGGGAAGATCCCCGTGGCGGCGGTGGTCTCGTCCCGGCCCGTGGTGGTCCCGGACGGCGTGCGCCTCATCCCCCCCGATCCCGAGGCCATCGCGGATTTCATCGAGACCGAGATCCCGGGGGTCGCGCCGGGCTGATTCATCCCCCCGTTTCCTTGTGGAGCACGTGGTCGTAACCGCAGCGGAAGAGCTCCACGACGTGTTCGTCGTCGAGGGAGTAGTAGATCGATTTCCCCTCGCGCCGCGTCTTCACCAGCCCCTGCATGCGGAGGATCCGCAGGTGATGTGACGCCGCGGGCTGGCTTATGCCCAGGAGCTCCGCGAGGTCGTGGACGCAGAGCTCCCCCTGCGAGAGGAGGTAGAGGATCTTCACCCGGGTGGGATCGGAGAGCACCCGGAAGGTCTCCGCCAGCCGGGCCACGGCCTCCGGCGCGGGCATCTTCTTGAGGAGCTTCTTCGCCTCCTTCTCCGTGAGCGCGTGGTACATGGCCGCTCCCACTTTACCCCCTCCTCGGCCTTGAACCAAGGCCGCGTCGATGCTATAAATCTGACAACAATTAAACACCTGTTCATAAATGGTGAACTCCATGGGACGCAACCGGGATGTACGCGAACCGGAACCGGAGGTACGGGAGCTGCGGGTGACCCCGCCCCACTGCCCCACGTGTGCCGCTCAGCTCGAGCGGCGCCTGGCCGCGGTGGAGGGCGTGACGGATGCGGAGGTGAACCTCCTGGACGGGGTGGTGCGGGTGACATACGACCCCGCCCATATCGACGCTGACGAGCTCGACCGCGTGGTCGCGGCCATCGGCGGCCAGATCTCCCACGTGGAGGACGAGGATCACGATCATCGGGAGGAACGCCTCACCCTGGCATCGGGCCTGTTCCTCCTCGGCGGGGGCATCGCCTATCTCCTCGGGGACCCCGCCCTCGGCCCCATCGCGGGGATCGCCGCGATCCCCCTGTCGCGGGTCCTGTTCGGGATCGGGGCCGTGTTGGGCGGGTTCCCGGTGCTGCGGCGGGCGGCGGCGGAGCTGCGGCGGAGGCTGTTGGGGATAGACCTCCTGGTCTCCATTGCCATCGTGGGAGCCCTCGCGCTGGGGGAGACGTTCGAGGCCGCCGCCCTGGCGTTCCTGTTCGGTCTCGCTGGCTTGAGGAGCGGGCCGCCGCCCGGGCCCGCCGCTCCATTCGGGACCTACTGGACCGGGCCCCCAAACGGGTCACCGTGCTTCGGGACGGCCGCGAGCTCGAGCTCCCCGTGGAGGCCGTTTCCCCCGGCGAGGTGATCCTCGTGCGGCCCGGGGAGACGATCGGCCTCGATGGTGTGGTCGCCCGTGGGCGATCGAGCGTCTCCGAGGCGGCCATCACCGGGGAGTCGACCCCGGTCACCAAGGAGGAGGGCGACCCGGTCTACGCCGGGACCCTCGTCGAGGACGGGTCGCTGGAGATCCGCGTCACCCGTCCGGCCGGGGAGAGCACCCTGGCCCGGATCGCGGCGCTGGTGGAGGAGGCGCAACACAGGAAGGCGCCGGTGGAGCGGTTCGTGGACCGGTTCGCCCGTTACTACACCCCCACCGTGGTGGGGATCGCGGTCCTGGTGGCCCTCGTCCCCTCGCTCCTGGGGCTCCCCGCGCGCACCTGGATCTTCCGGGCGCTGATGTTGCTCGTGATCGCCTGCCCCTGCGCCCTCGCCATCTCCACCCCGGTGGCCATGGTCTCCGCCCTGGTGGCCGCGGCCAAGCGCGGGATACTGGTGAAGGGGGCCGCGGCGCTGGAGGCGATCGCCGGGGTGCGGTTCCTGGCCCTGGACAAGACCGGGACCCTCACCACCGGTGAGCTCCGGGCCGAGGTGTTCCCCCTGGACGGCGCCGATCCCGGGGAGATCCTCCGGATCGCCGCGGCCCTGGAGCGGGGGAGCGAGCACCCCATCGCCAGGGCCATCCGGGCGCTGGCGGGCGACGGGGATTCCCTGCCCGACGTGGAGGACTTCCGTGCCCTCCCCGGCCGGGGCGTCCGGGGGCGGATCGGGGGAGAGGAGTACGTGGTGGGGCGGCCCGAGCTGTTCCGCACGCTCCCGGAGGCCGTCCGGGAGTTCGTGGCCTCCGGCAAAAGCCTGGTCCTCGTGGGGAAGCCGGAGATGCCCATGGGGGTCATCCTCCTCTCGGACGAGCTCCGGCCCGAGGCGAAGGGGGCGCTCGCGGCCCTGAGGGGGCTCGGGGTGGAACCGGTCCTCCTCACCGGGGACCGGGCCCCGGTGGCCCGACGGGTGGCGGAGGCCCTCGGGATCGAGGAGGTACACGCCGAGCTCCTCCCCGAGGAGAAGCTTTCCCTGGTGGAGGGGCTCCGGGAGCGGGGCGGGGTCGCGTTCGTCGGGGACGGGATCAACGACGCCCCGGCCCTGGCCGCCGCGGACGTGGGGATCGCCATGGGCGCCATCGGGACCGATGCGGCCATCGAGGCCGGGGACGTGGCGCTCATGCGGGATGACCTCCGCGGCATCCCCGAGCTCGTGACGTTGGGACGGCGGGCGTTGCGGGTGGTACGGGCCAACATCGCCGTCTCCATCGCGCTGAAACTCGTCGTGGCCGGGTTCGCGTTCGCCGGGCTGGCGTCCCTGGCCCTGGCCGTCCTCATCGGCGACGTGGGGGCATCGCTCCTCGTCACCGGGAACGCCATGCGCCTCCAGGGCCCGCCCCGGGGGCGTGGGAACTGAAGAGGAGGAGGTGCACCGGACATGAGAAGGGCCTCGATGATCTGGTTGTTGGCGACCGTCCTCGCGGCGTCGGCCCTCGCCGGGCCACGGCTCGAGGTCGAGCCCACCGTCTACCGCTTCGGGGAGGTGACGGAGGGGGTCGTCGTCCGCGCCGTGTTCGTGCTCACCAACGCCGGAGACGCCCCGCTGGTCTTCCCACGGCAGCCCCACACCTCCTGCGGCTGCACCAGCGCCCCGTTGCCCAAGGAGGAATTGGCGCCGGGGGAGTCCATGGAACTCGTGGTGTTCTTCGATTCCACCGGGTTCGGCGGGAGGAAGATAACCCGCAAGGTGGACCTCTTCTCCAACGATCCGCGGGCCCCGAAGCGGGTGCTGATCCTGGAGGGGTACGTCCGCGAGGCCCGGCCGCACGAGGGATCGGCCTCGACCCTGTACTACGGGTTCTACCTCCTCGTGGACCTGAGGCCCCCCGCGGAATACGACCGGGCACACCTCCTCGGGGCGATCAACATCCCGCTGGGGGCCCTGGAGCGGTGGATCGATCGCCTGCCCCGCAACATCCCCATCTACCTCTACGACGCCACGGGGGAAGGCGCGCTGGAGGCGGCCCGGATCCTGCGGGAGAACGGGTTCGTCGCCGCCAGGGCCATCGCCGGGGGCCTCGCCGGCTGGCGGGAAGAGGTCGGGGA
>JAADIW010000117.1 GCA_013151115.1 Caldisericota bacterium | reverse complement strand
TGCCGGCACGAGGGGGAAGTGGCCGCCTCAGGGGGGCAGATCCGGACGCGGTCCCCCATCCCGCCGCATCCCCCTTGTCGCATGGGCAGTTCGCACCGATCGCGGTAACAGGCCCCACGCGTGGTCAGGCCGTACCGGGAAGGCTTCGCGCCCCGCTCCGCCAGGGCCACGGCGAGGAAGTACTGGCGATGGGCGAACTTCACCCACTCGCGCACCGCGGCCTCCACGCCCTCCTCATCGAAGCCCTTCCGCTGGATGAGCCAGGCGGCGAGGCCACGGGCGCTCCGCACTAGGTTGCAGATGAGGCCCGAACGCTCGCAGCAGCAACGGGTGATCCGGGTATCGTCGCAACAGGGCGTGGGGATGTCCCCCAACGCCCGCTGGAGGACCCTGGCCTCCTCGGGGGAAAGGCGCACCTCGTAATACCAATCGGCGAACATCTGGGCGTTGTCCCAGGACAAGGGGATCCCATAGGATGTCTCCTGACCGGCCGGGGGAATGACCTCCGCCTCGAGCTCCGCCAGGGATATCTCGCCCGCCTCCGCCGGGCCCTGTCCTCCCCGGGGGAGGAGGACGAGCGCGAGCACGAGCGCCAGGGCCCCGACCCCGATCGCTACCCACCACTTGGCCATCTTCCACCCTCTCTTCCGCGTCACGCTTCGGCGCTTTCCCGGCATGGGCGGATCACCGTTCCATTATTCGCCCCCATCGGTGCGGCAACAAGCGGGGGTCTTCTCCGCGGCCTCCAGCAGCACCTCGAGTCCCATCCCGCCACAACCGCCGGCGTCCAAGGGGGCTTTGCAGCGCTTTTGATCGCAGGATTCATACGCCTCGTGCTCCGCCAGTCCGTAATCGCCGGGGTCCAGACCCCTCTTCTCCAGGGCCGAGGAGAGGTAATACTCCGGCTTGAGGAATCGCAGCCACTCCTCCACCGCGGCCCCCAACTCCTCCTCCCCGAAGCCCTTGACGTGGACGAGCCACGCCGCCAGGCCCAGGGCCGAACGGGTGAGGTTACAGATCCTGTTGGTCCGCCGACAGCAGCACTTCAACACGGAGTTGTCGTCGCAACAGGGGGCCGGGATCTCGGCCAGCACCTCTTCGAACAGGGCCCTTTCCTCCGGGGTGAGCTGGATGTTGTAGAACCAATCGGCGAAGGTCTGGGCGTTTTCCAGCGAAAGGGGTATGCCGTAGGCGGTCTCGGCCCCCGCCGCGGGGATGAGCTCGGCCCTCAGGGACGCCAGGGGATCCTGGGCCTCATCGCCGAACGCGATGGGGACGAAGGACAGGGCGCCCACGAACAGGAGCAGCGCGTGTCTGTGCATCCAACCACCACCTCCCGCTTGGTCTCGCCGGCAATTGTGGGGCCCCGGGATGGAGGATGGGTGCAGCCCCTGTGGAGATTGCGTGGAGGTCGATGCATATCTTTATATGAGCAATATTCTCATAAATGCGTTCCGTTGGAAAAACGTCCCGTTGTGGGGGCGCCGTCACCCCATAGAATTCGCGTGAACCCCCGGTTTTCCCATGGGCACGGGATGACGACGAGGAAACGCCTGGAACTCCCCATCGAGGGGATGCACTGCGCGGGCTGTGTCCTCCGGGTGGAGCGGGCCCTGAGGGCTGTCCCCGGGGTGGAGAGGGTGCGCGTCGATCTCTCCGAGGCCGTGGCGGTCCTCGAGGGACACCCGGGGATCCCTCTGGCCGAGGCCGTGACCGCGGTGGCGGCGGCGGGGTACCGGGTGGCGACACGGAAGCTCTCCTTCCCGGTGGAGGGGATGCGCTGCGCCGCCTGCGCCACCAGGGTGGAGGAGGCCCTGCGGCGCCTCCCCGGGGTGCTCTCCGCGGAGGTCAACCCCGCCACCGGCATGGCCCGGGTGGAATTCGTGCCCACCCTCGTGACCCGGGACGGGCTCGCCGCCGCGTTCGAACCGGCGGAGGAACCGACCGTGAGGGAAGAGGAGAGGGCCGCGCGCCGCGCCGTCCTCGCCTGGGCCCTCACCCTCCCCCTCATCGTCTGGATGATCCCCGAGATGTTCCTCGGGATCGCCTGGCCCAGCCCCCTCGGGTTCAACCTGGCCATGATCGCCCTCTCCCTCCCCGTGCTCGCTTGGGCCGGCGCCCCCACCTACCTATCCGCCATCCGTGCCCTCCGCGCCCGCCACGCGAACATGGACACCCTGATCGCCCTGGGGACGGGCGCGTCCTTCGTCACCGGGCCCCTCTCCTTCGCGCTCCCCCTCGCCAATTACGCCGGGGTGGCGGCCATGATCATGGCGTTCCACTTGACGGGACGGGCCCTGGAGGCCCGGGCCCGCGGGCGCGAGCTCCTCGAGCTCTCCCCCGCCACCGCCCGGGTCGTCCGGGACGGGCGCGAGGTGGAGGTCCCGCTGGCGGAGGTGCGCGTAGGGGACGTGATGGCGGTGCGCCCCGGTGAACGCATCCCCACCGACGGGAGGGTGGTACGGGGCGAGGCCGCCGTGGACGAGTCCATGGTGACCGGGGAACCGATGCCCCGGACCGTGCGCCCCGGCGACGAGGTGATCGGGGCCACGGTGAACCGGGACGGGTTCCTTCTGGTCAGGGCGACCCGGGTGGGCAGGGACACCTTCCTCGCGCAGGTGGTCCGGCTGGTGGAGGAGGCCCAGGGGGCTAAGGTCCCGATCCAGGCCCTGGCGGACAGGGTAACGGCCCGCTTCGTCCCCGGGATCCTGGCGATCGCCGCGATCACCCTCGTGCTCTGGCTCCTCGCCCCGGGCCTCATGCGGCCCCTGCTGCGGATCGGGGCGTTCCTCCCCTGGGTATCGGCGGGGCTCGGCGGCCTGAGCCTCGCCATCGCGGCCACGGTCTCGGTGCTCGTGATCGCCTGCCCCTGCGCCCTCGGGCTCGCCACCCCCACGGCCATCACGGTGGGCACCGGGCTCGCCGCCCGCCGGGGCATCCTCTTCCGCTCGGGCGAGGCGGTGCAGCGGCTGAAGGACGTGCGTGTGGTGGCGTTCGACAAGACCGGGACCCTCACCCGGGGGCAGCCCCGGGTGGTGGAGGTCGTGCCCGTCCCGCCCCACTCCGCCGACGAGGTCCTGG
>JAADIW010000073.1:420-3142 GCA_013151115.1 Caldisericota bacterium | reverse complement strand
CCTCATCGCCGGCCACGACCCCCGGGACTCCACCTCCCTCCCAACCGAGCCCCGCGACTACACGCGGGACCTCGAGGGGGGGATCGAGGGCTGGGTGTTCGGCCTTCCCAGGGAATACGCGCCCCGGGAACTCGGCCCCGAGGCCCTGGGGCTCATCGACCGCTGGTGCTCCGCCATCGAGGGACTCGGCGGCAGGGTGGTGGAGATCTCCCTCCCCCTCACCGAGTACGCCCTCCCCGCCTACTACCTCATCTCCTCCGCCGAGGCCTCGGCCAACCTCGCCCGGTACGACGGGGTCCGCTATACCAGCGTCTCGGCGGATGGGGCCACCGCGAAGGAGCTTATCGCCGCCTCGCGGACCCTGGGGTTCGGACGGGAGGTGAAACGGCGGATCATGTTGGGGACCTTCGCCCTCTCCGCCGGTTACTACGACCGCTATTACGGCAAGGCCCAACGGGTGAGGACCCTGATCGCCAGGGAGTTCGCCGAGGCCTTCGGGGAAGTGGACATCATCTTCGGCCCCACCTCCCCCACCCCGGCGTTCAGGCTGGGCGAGAAGGCGGATCCCATCGCCATGTACCTCTCGGACGTCTTCACCCTGCCCTCGTCCCTGGCCGGGGTGCCGGCCATCTCCATCCCCGGGGGGGAGATCCACGGCCTCCCCTTCGGCCTCCAGCTCATCGCCCCCAGGCTCGGGGAGGGGAAGCTACTGCGGGCCGCCCACGCCCTGGAGCGGGCCCTGTCCTGACCCCGTGCCCCGCCTGATCGACGCCGCTCGGGATTTCATCGAAACCCTGCGCCGCTCTTTCCCCGATTCGCCGGGGGAATTCGTGGAGCTGTGGGAGCGCTTTTACCGCGAGAGATTCCCCGAGCTTTACCGGAAACAGGTCGGGGATTACCGCGCGACGGGGGAGGACCCGCGAGTTATCGTCGGACAACGGATTCACCCCCGATTGCTGGAGGGGCTTCCCGCCATGGAGGCCGCCCTAAAGAGGCTCCCCGGGGTGTGGGAGTGGGTCCTCGCCCGGGCGGAGGAGGTCCTCGGGTTCCGGGAGGAAGTCCTCGGGGTGGCGTACGTGGGGATCGGCTGCGGCGCCGGCTGGGCCACAGAGTATGAGGGAGTTCCCGCGGTCCTCTTCGGACTCGAGACGATCGCCGAGCTGGGGTGGCATTCGCCGGAGCGCCTGGAGGGCCTCTGCGCCCACGAGCTCGGCCACGTGATCCACCGCGCCTGGCGTGGCGAGCCCTTGGAGCCCCTGGAGGAGCGCCCCGCGGGGCTCCTGTACACCGAGGGCTTCGCCCAGAGGCTCGAGGGCCTGATCGTGGGGCGGGAGGGCTTCCATCAGGCGGAAGGGGCCGATTGGGCCGCGCGTTGCGAGGCGCTCCTGCCGGATATCGCGCGGGCGTACCTCCTGCGGCTCGACGACGGGGATGTACGGGAGTTCTTCGGTTCCTGGTTCGATTTCCGCGGCGTGAGGTACACCGGGTATTTCCTGGGGCACCGGTTCATCCGGGACCTGGAGAGGAGGGGGACGTTGCGGTGGATCGCCTCGCTCCGGGAAGACGAGGTCGAGGGGTCAGCGCGCGCGTTCCTGCGGGGGATCGCCGGGTGAAGGGGGCCGTGGCCATTCCCGCGCCCTTCGGGCCCCGCGTACCCGACGACCACCGTCCGGGGCATATGCCCCCGGGATCAGCCGACCGCGCATATCCCCATGGCCACGAAAAGCATCCCCAGGAGCCATAGGCGGACCACCACCGCGGGCTCGGGCCAACCGGGGCTGCGCAGGAGATATCGCCAGGGGACCTCCCCCTCCTCCAGGTGATGATGCAAGGGCGACATCTTGAGGACCCGAACTCCGGCGAGCTTGAACGCGCTGACCTGGACGATCACCGAAAGCGACTCCAGGACGAAGATCCCCGCGAATATCGGGAGGAGGAAGAGCCCGTCAGCGGCGGTGAAGACGCCGAACACGAGGCCCCCGAGGAACATGGAGCCCACGTCGCCCATGAACACCCGCGCCGGATACGCGTTCCACCACAGGAACCCCGCGAAGAGCCCGGCACCGAAGAGCGCCAGCGTCGAGAGCTCCGGATACCGGAGCGCGAGGACGAGGCTTCCCAAGAGGATGGAAATGCCGCAGCCCGCCGCCAGGCCATCCAGGCCGTCGGTGAGGTTCGCCCCGTTGGTCGTCCCCCAGAAGCCGAGGAGGAGGAGGAGGAACAGCGCCGGCCCCGGGATCTCCCGCGACGCGAGCGACACGGTGGAGAACGGCACCGTTAACGCCTGGTCACCGGCCGCGAACTCCAGGAGGAGGAAAAGGCCGGTGGCCACGAGGAGCTGCAGGAGCAACTTGCCCGCGGGCGAGAGCCCCTCGGAGCGGCCTCGGAGCCCCGCGAGGAGGTCGTCCCAGAGCCCGATGGCCCCGGCCCCCACGGCGGAGAGGAACCCCCGCCACGAGGCCTCCACCGGCCAAAGGGGCAGGCATCCCCACGCGGCGATGAAGAGGATCACCAAGGGGAGGCCCCCCATGGTGGGGGTTCCGGCCTTCCGGAGGTGGGTGCCGAGGCCCTCGGGGCGGATGTGTTGGCCGAAGGGCGGGCGACGGATGAAGGCCCACACGGAAAGCGCTCCCACCGCGCCCCCC
Source organism: Caldisericota bacterium (assembly GCA_013151115.1). GTDB lineage: Bacteria > Bipolaricaulota > Bipolaricaulia > Bipolaricaulales > Bipolaricaulaceae > UBA3571. The sequence continues at coordinate 497 of JAADIW010000073.1, read as the reverse complement.
AGGACCCCCAACAGGAGTCCGAACTTCAGCCCTTCCATCGCCAGGGCCCGCTGGCCGACAGGAGGGACCGCCGCACC
>JAADIW010000073.1:0-384 GCA_013151115.1 Caldisericota bacterium | reverse complement strand
CGCTCCGAAGAGCTCCTCGCCCGTCACGAGCGAGATCCCGTGCTCCTCACAGGCCCGCCGTAGGGATTCGGTGTAGCGGGGGCCGCGCCGTTTGGGGTCGATGGAGGTCTGGCCGGCGACGAGCATCAGCCCGTGCAGCGCCTCCCCCATTTCCAACCGCAGGTGATCCAGGGCCAGGAGGAGGGGGCGATACGGGCCCAGGGCCACCGGCCCCGCCGGGGACCACGCCACCCGCACGAGGCCCCGCCCCTCCGGCGATTCGATGCGGAAGGCCTGGGGGTCCACCTCGTCCGCGGCGGCCTCGAACCCCAGGAAGCGGAACGCCCGCATGCCCGCGCGCAGGAGGCCCTTCGTGCCCGCGGGGTGCAGCAGCCCCCTCACCGC
>JAADIW010000091.1 GCA_013151115.1 Caldisericota bacterium | reverse complement strand
ATGGCCTCGGCCTCCGCGGGGGTCCGGGCGAGCCTTATCCCGCCCGCCTTCCCCCTCCCCCCCACGGGGATCTGGGCCTTGAGCACCACGGGCGCCCCGATCTCCTCGGCCGCCCGGCTGGCTCCGTGGGCGTCATCCACCACCACGCCGCGAGGCACCGGGATGTCGAACTTCCGGAAGAGAACCCTGCCTTGCCACTCGAGGAGTCTCACCGTGTCCCCCGTTCGCGAAAGGATATCCCCCGCCGACGTCCATCACCAACGGACAAATGCCCGCCGGATCGCGGTCAAATGCCGTTCGTTTGCGGATTTTCGTGGTTTCGGATATACTGGATGTGAGGTGGCTCCGTATGTCCACACATGAATATGACGTCCACTCGATAAAGGTCCTTGAGGACATGGAGGCGGTCCGCCGCCGGCCGGGGATGTACATCGGCTCCACCGGCCCGGACGGGCTGCTGCATCTCATATACGAGGTGGTCGACAACGCCGTCGACGAACACCTCGCCGGTTATTGCGACGAGATCCGGGTGACCATCAACGAGGACAGGTCCGTGACCGTGCGCGATAACGGCCGGGGGATACCCGTGGGGGTCCACCCCGAGGCCGGCGTCAATACGGTGGAACTCGTGATGACCACCCTCCACGCCGGCGGGAAGTTCGAGCGCGGGGGCTACAAGGTCTCGGGCGGACTCCACGGGGTGGGCGTCTCGGTGGTGAACGCGCTGTCGGAGTGGCTGGAGGTCGAGGTACGTTGGAAAGACGGCAAGGTCTACCGCCAGCGCTTCTCCCGGGGTCGAAAGGTCACCGAGCTCGAGGTAGTGGGGGAGACGGACGAGACCGGCACTACGGTGAGCTTCCTGCCGGACCGGGAGATCTTCGGGGAGATCCGCTACAACTTCACCAAGCTCGCCCAGCGCCTCCGGGAGCTGGCGTACCTCAACCCCGGGCTTACCATCCATCTCGACAACCGGATCACCGGCCTGAGCCGCACCTTCCACTACAAGGGCGGGATCGTCTCCTTCGTGAAGGAGCTCGCCACGGGCAAGGAACCGCTGCACAAGGATCCCATCTACCTCTCCGATTCCCGGCCCGACCGGGCGGTGGAGATCGCCATGCTCTTCACGAACGCCATCGACGAGGAGATCTTCACCTTCGCCAACTGCATCAACACCCGCGAGGGAGGGACCCATCTCACCGGCTTCCGCAGCGCCCTCACCCGGGTGATCAACGATTACGCCAGGGAGAAGCGATTGCTGACGAAGAACGACGAGAACCTCCCGGGGGAAGCGATCCGCGAGGGGTTAGTGGCGATCGTGTCGGTGAAGCTCCCCGCGCCGGAGTTCGAGGGACAGACCAAGATGAAGCTCGGGAATCCCTGGGTGCGGACCTACGTCGAGGAGGTCGTGCGGGAGCAGCTTCACCACTACCTCACGAAGAACCCGGGGGTGGCGCGGGCGATCATCGAGAAGTCCATCGCCGCCCATCGGGCCCGTCAGGCGGCGGCCAAGGCCCGGCAGCTCGTGCGCCGCAAGGGGGCGCTGGTCTCCCTCTCCCTGCCGGGGAAGCTCGCCGACTGCACGAGCGAGGATCCCGCCGTGGCGGAACTCTTCATCGTGGAGGGGGACTCGGCTGGGGGCTCGGCCAAGCAGGCCCGGGACCGCGCGTTTCAGGCCATCCTCCCCCTGCGGGGCAAGGTCCTGAACGTGGAGAAGGCGGGGCTCTCCAAGCTCCTCGACAATCAGGAACTCCGGGCGATCATCACCGCCCTGGGCACCGGGATCCGTGAGGAGTTCGACATCACGAAGCTCCGCTACCACAAGATCATCCTCCTCACCGACGCCGATATCGACGGGGCCCACATCCGGACCCTGTTGCTCACCTTCTTCTTCCGCAACTTGCGACCCCTCATCGAACACGGCCATGTCTACATCGCCCAACCCCCGCTCTACAGCGTCCAAGCGGGGAAGAACCGGTTCTACCTCTACTCCGACGAGGAGCTCGAACGCTTCCGCCGGGACGCGAACGGGAAGTACACGGTGCGGCGCTTCAAGGGCCTGGGCGAGATGAACCCCAAGGAACTATGGGAGACCACCATGAACCCCGAGACCAGGGTCCTGAAAAAGGTCACCATCCGCGATGCCCTCGAGGCGGACGAGATCTTCTCCACCCTGATGGGCCCTGATGTGTCGTTGCGGCGGGCCTTCATCCAGGAAAACGCCCATCGGGTGGCGGTGCTCGATATCTGAGGACCGCCATCCCACGCCACGCCGCCGAGGCCGAGGGGTCGTTTTTCCCCGCGCGGTGAGAAGGCGTTCCCTTCACCCCCAACGGGGTGGCCTATAATGGAGACCGCGGAAAAATCTTTATCACGTCATGGAGGTGTGGATGCGAAAGCCACTGATCGTAGCGGCGGCCCTCGCCCTCCTCGTTTCCCTGGCGGCCCAGGGACGACTGGGGGTGGGGGGGAGCTTTATGGGGGGATCTCCCATCTTCGACGCCTTCGCCGAGGTGTCCCTCACCCCAAACCTCGCCCTGCGCACCACCTTTTCCTACATAGCCTCCTTCGGTGGGGTCACCGCGTTCGAGGTCGACCTCTCATTCCTTATCCTACTGGGGATGGAACAGCTTATCCCCTACTTCGGCGCGGGCGCGGGGGCCATGGTGCTGATGGGAGGCGGCGGTGCCATAGGGGCCTTCACCATCAACGCCCTGGCCGGCGTCTATTGGCCGCTGGGCGAGAACTTCGGCGTCTACGTCCAGGGGCGCTTCCTGGGCTCCGTCACCGGAGGCATGTTCTCTGGATCCGTGGGACCCGGTGTCGGGCTTTTCGTCTCCTTCTGACGCGAAACGGCTGGACGAGTTGTTGGACGAAGCCGGGGCGGGAACGGCGCCCCGGCTTTTCGTGACCGGGATCGCCTGGGATTCGCGCTGGGTGAGGCCGGGGGATCTGTTCTTCGCCATCCCCGGGATGCGCCGCGACGGCCACGACTTCATCCCCGAGGCGGTCGCCCGGGGCGCCGTGGCCGTGATCGGCGAACGGGAACCCCCGGAGCTCCCCGTTCCCTACATACGGGTCCCGGACGCCCGCGAGGCCATGGGGCGGATCTCCGCGGCCTTCTACGGCCATCCCACGCGGAGGCTGGTGACCATCGGGGTCACCGGAACCGACGGGAAGACATCCGTGGCGTACCTCACCGGCCAGCTCCTTCCCCGGAGCGAAACCCTGACCACGGTGCGGGTGGAACGCGAGGGCCTCTCCTGTGTCACCACCCCCGAGGCCCCCGAGGTCCAGCGCGTCGCCGCGGAAGCCATCGCCGCGGGGAAACGCCACTTCATACTGGAGGCATCCTCCATCGGACTCGCCCGCAAGCGGCTGGTGGGGACGGAACTCCGGGTGGGTGTCCTCACCAACATCTCCCGGGACCACCTGGATTTCCACGGTACCTTGGAACGGTACCTGGAAGCGAAGTTGACCCTCTTCCGGGCGCTTCCCCCGGAGGGATGGGCGGTGGTGAACGCCGCGAGTCCCTATGCCGAACGCTTCCTCACCGTTACCGAGGCTCATCCCCTCACGTACGGGGTGGAGGAGGGAGATGTACACGCCGAGGGGATAACGGAGCGCGAATGGGCCACCGAGTTCACCCTGGTAACCCCGGAGGGGAGGGCACGCACCCGGGTGCCGTTCCCCGGCCGTTACAACCTGGAGAACGCCCTGGCCGCCGCCGCGGTCGCCGTGGCCATGGGGCTCCCTCTCTGGGAGATAGCGCATGGCCTCCCCCGGGCGGTCTTGCCACCCGGGAGGCT
>JAADIW010000037.1 GCA_013151115.1 Caldisericota bacterium | reverse complement strand
CCATAATACCAACCCCGGGGGGCCAGGTCTTTACTTTTGATCTTTGTCGGCCCAAGTCAAAAGTAAAGACCTGACCCCCAACAGACGGCACTTGCTGCTGCGGCTTTGGGGATAGGGGCAAGGGATATCAAGTCCAATTGGATGCCCTATGTGCAAGAGGCCTTGCGCGATGCTGGATGTGATGAGAACGAGCTAGTGGCATCTATTGCCATGGTTGCCTTGAAGCTAACAGAATGATGGTCATGAGGCTCCGCCCATAGGGGTCTACCATAGGATTTTGCGAGGGGACAGCCGAAGAAGATCGTGGTAGTATGGGTTTGAGGCGGGGGTGTAGCTCTTGGGGTCTGCGGCTTTGTCCGCTCGACCTGAAATGCTGCCCCCGCCTCTTTCCTCATCCAAGCGGTGTCCACCGGGATGGTGCCGCCTTTTGGGGTGTGGCCCTGCGCTGTAGACGAGACACGCTGGATGAGACCCCAAAAGGAGGTGCCCCGTGGTGGACCCCATGATCCGTGTCGGTGTGGATGTAGGGTGCAAGACTCACCAGGTGGGAATTGCCGGTCCCGATGGCACGATCCTTGAGGAATTCTCCATACCCCACACCCAGGATGGTTTCAGGGAGTTCTTCAGACGGATCGAGCACTACCGGCGGAAGCTTGGGCTCCCGGTGGCGGTGGCCATGGAAGGTTACAACGGCCATGCCCGTCCCCTGGACCGGATGATCGTGGAGAAAGGGTACAGGCTCTACAACGTCAACAACCTGAAGCTAGCGCGGTTCCGGGAGATCTTCCCCGGACCGGCCAAGACGGACTGCTTGGATGTCCGGAAGATCCTGGAGCTCTTCCACCTTAAGGATCACCTCCCCCTGGCAAAGGATGTACTCCAGGAGGTTCCCGAGGTCCCCAAGGAGAACGAGAAGCTGAAGCGGCTCACCCGCAGGAGGAGACAGCTTGTCCACGAGAAGGTGCGGGTGATGAAGAGGATGCGGGCTGACCTTCAAGCGGTCTGTCCTGAACTCCTGGGGTTGTCTAAGAAGGTGGACAACCTGTGGTTCCTGAGGTTTCTCGCCAGCCGCGATGACCTTGAGGAACTGGCACAGGTTGCTCCAGCGGAGATCCAGGGGATCTCCGGGATCGGGAGGAAGTACGCCGGGATCATCCGGGGGTGGCAGCGGCGGGCCGAGTTCTCACCGGAGGTGGAGTACGTGGGACCGATGATCGTCGCGGATGCCCGGCGGATCCTGGAGCTGCTTTCGGAGATCGCGGCCTTGGAGGAGTCCATTGAGAAGCTTTCGTGTGAGTCGGAGCTAGCGCGGAGGTTGCGAAGCATCCCCGGGTTCGGGGCGATCTCAGCGGCGGAACTGGCGGGGGGGATTGGGACGCTGGATCGGTTCAGCTCCGAGGCTAGTCTGGCCCTGTACCTGGGGATGTGTCCGTTGGACAAACAATCAGGGCAGCTCCATGGCACCAGGAGCCCGCGACAGGTTAACAAGCGAGCCAAGGCAGCAATGATGACCGCAGTGGCCCACCACATCTGGGAGGTGCCCGAGTCCCGGGCCTACTACGAGAAGAAGAGGGCGGAAGGCAAAAGGCACAACCAGGCGGTGAGATCTATGGCCAGGCATTTGGCACGGGTGATGTGGTCCATGATGAACCATGGCCGGGACTACGAGCTGAGGGAGGCAGAATGTCTCACTTGAAAATCCTAGCGGGATGTTCAGGTCTTTACTTTTGATTCATAAAGTAAAGATGAGACCCTCGTGCAGGAGAACCCCAGCGCGGCCGCCAGTTCCAGATAGGCCTCCACGTACGCAGCCGGGGAGGACTCCCGGAGCTCCCCGAGGCGGTAGGCATCCCGGGCCTCGCCCTCCTTGCCGCACGCCTTGAGCCACACGGCCAGGGATTTCCGTCGGTCCTCCAGCCTCCCGATGAGCTCCGGGGACGGATTGACGGGGGCCTTCGCCGCGGCGAGGATCCCTTCCATCGCCTCCACCATGGCCAGCGTCCCCCGGCCGGTTTCCACCCGGGCGTGGAGCCCGGTGAACTCCGCCCGCGCCCCGGGATCCAGGAAGGGGAGGAGGAACACATAACGAGTCCAGAGGAACCCCTTCTTCGCGCGGTAAAGCGCCCGGGCCGCTTCAGAGGCCCTTGTCCGCCGTACCTCCCGCTCCCACCGCTCCAGGAGGTCGTACACCGGGATCCCGAGTGCATCACCGATGTCGGGAGGGATCCGCGCGCCCCTGAGGGTTTCCAGGAGCGCCCTCCCCCCTCCCTCCCCGGGAATCCCTCCGTGCAGGGACCAGAGGTACCCGATGAGGGAAGCGGAAACCTCCGCGGCCATCCACCACGGCACGCCTTCCCATATGTGATCCCCCGAGGCCTCCCGGGCCCACAGCGCCACGAGCTGCGAGGGGAGGTGAGGCCTCCCCACCACCAGCACCTGGGAGAACCGGAGCAAGCCGGGCTCCAGGCGAACCTCCCACAGGGAGAAGTGTACGCCCAGGCATAGCTCAGCATGGGGAAGGCGATGGCCCGTGCGAGCCACATCCTGGCTAGCATTCCGTCCCGAGGGTAGAGGGCCAACACGGTGGGCGGATCCCCGATGAGCTCGATGAAGGAGGGGACCCTATAGGCCGGATCCCAACGGTAGTACACCACGTAACTGCCATATATTCGCGTATCTTTCCCCATGGCCTCCGCATCGGGATAGAGGACCAGGGTGGGCGGGCCCCATCCCTCGGGAATCACGTCCCCGGGGCCGAACCAGAACCCCGCGAGCTCTCCATATATCCCCCCCGCGGCCGCCACGGCTTCGCGGCACTCCACCCCCTCATAGCACAGCAGGAGGAAATGAGGGGTCTCCACCCGTTCCCACGCCCAAGCCGTTCCCGAAAGGAACACAACCGCTATGAGCAAAAGCGATCGGCGTACCATGTCCAACGCCTCCAGGCCCATATTACCCCGGTGAATGGAGGAGAAAAAAATAGTGTCCAGGGATCCCCCGGACAAGGGGGTAGGACTTCCGCCTCCTTGGTCTTTAACTGTGCGGTTGGGGGGTAGGTCTTTACTTTTGACTCTTGGTGAGCTGCATTACGGTGAACCATACCCACCGCCGCCGGGGGTGCGGATGGAGATGATCCCGTCCGGGGGCACCTCCACCGTCCCCTTGGCGGGGATGCGGCGCTCCTCGCCATCCACGATCAGGTAGTCCTCGCCCGGGGCGCCAGGCTCAC
>JAADIW010000003.1:5038-7677 GCA_013151115.1 Caldisericota bacterium | reverse complement strand
CCCCATACGGGGCCCTCGCCAACCTCATCCTCGTCCCCTGGACGGGGATCATCATCTGGACAGGCCTTTTCCTGATGGCACTTTCCCCCTTCGGGTTCGCGGCGGCCCTCGGGGATATCGCCGGCCAGCACCTCGTGGCCCCGTACCTCGCCGCGGTGGAGTGGCTCTCTGAGTTGCCCGGGGCACAGCTCCAAGTGGGTAGGGATTTCGGGCTGTGGTACGCCTTCGCCGCCTTGGTGCTCGCGGCGTTCTGGGGTTGGCGGCGGGGCCGAAACCCGGTTTAATGCGCCCGGGAAAGGAGGGAGATGGAGGTCAAAGCCTGGCTTAAAGGGGTTTTGGAGGAACTCAAGCGCACCGACGGGGTGGAATACGCCGACGCCAGGTACCTGGAGCGGGAGACCGAATCCATCACCGTGCGCAACGAGGAGGTGGCCGGCCTCTCCCGGGAGGAGACCAGGGGGTACGGGATCCGCGTGCTGTACCGGGGCTCCTGGGGGTTCGCCGCCTCGGGGGTCCTCACCGAGGAGGCAGCGCGGGGGACGGCGCGGAGGGCGTCGAGCCACCGCACCCAGCGCGAGCCGGTGCGCCTCGACGACACGCCGCCCCAGGTGGGGGCCTACGAAAGCCCCTGGGAGGAGGATCCATTCGCCGTGTCCCTGGACGAGAAGCTGGAGCTCCTCTTCGCCGCCGCGCGGATCATCAGGAAGGACAAGCGGATCGTGAAGGCCGAGGCGGAGATGCGGCTCTTCCGCACCGCGAAGCTCTTCCTCAGCACCGAGGGAGCGGAGATCGTACAGGAGATCGTGGAGGCGGGGGCGGGGATCGAGGCCACCGCCGCCGAGGGCCGGGAGGTCCAGCGCCGTTCCTTCCCCACATCCTTCGGCGGGGACTACGCCGCACGGGGGTACGAGTTCATCCGCGGACTGGGGTTGGTGGAGAACGCCGAGCGGATCCGGGAGGAGGCCATAGCCCTCCTTTCGGCCGACCCATGCCCGGCGGGGGAGTTCGACCTGATCCTGGCCAGCGACCAGTTGGCCCTGCAGGTGCACGAGTCCTGCGGCCACCCCACCGAGCTGGACCGCGTCCTCGGCACCGAGATCTCCTACGCCGGCGGGAGTTTCCTCACCCTGGACAAATTGGGGAAGTACCGGTACGGCTCGGAGATCGTGAACATCGTGGCCGACGCCACCATCCCCGGCTCCATCGGCTCATTCGGCTACGACGACGAAGGGGTCCCGGCACAGCGTACCTATCTCGTACGCGAGGGGATATTCGTGGGATACCTCACCTCCCGGGAGACGGCCCCGGTGATCGGTCGCCGCTCGGGCGGTTGCATGCGGGCCGAGTCCTGGAACCACATCCCTCTCATCCGCATGGTGAACATCAACCTTGAGCCCTCCCCCGGCGGCCCCACCCTGGAGGAGCTCATCGCCGACACGGAGCATGGGATCCTGATGCAAACCAACAAATCTTGGTCCATCGATGACCTCCGGCTCAACTTCCAGTTCGGCTGTGAGATCGCCTGGGAGATAAGGCACGGGAGGAAGGTCCGGCTCCTCAAGAACCCGGTGTACACCGGGATCACCCCGGAGTTCTGGCGTAGCTGCGACGCCGTCTGCGGGGAGTCTGAGTGGAGGATCTGGGGCCTCCCCAACTGCGGGAAGGGGGAGCCGCCCCAGACGATGCACGTGGCCCACGGGGCGGCCCCGGCCAGGTTCAGGAAGGTGCGGATAGGGAGCGGGAGATGATCGGAAGGGAAAAGATCTTCAAAGTATTGCACGCGGCACTGGAGCGGGCGGAGGGCCCCACCGAGCTCCTCTTTCTGGGAGGACGCTCCGAGCTCACCCGGTTCAGCCGGTCGCAGATCCACCAAAACGTGGGCGAGGAGGACTACACCGTCCATGTGAAGGCGGTGGAGGGGAAGCGGATCGGGGTGGCCCGGACGAACCAGCTCTCCGCCGAGGCCATCGCCGCCGCCGAACGCAGGGCCAGGGAGATGGCCCGCAGCCTCCCCGAGGTCCCCCACTTCCCCGGCCTCCAGAGCCCCCAGCGGTACATCCCCACGGAGACCTACGCTGCCAACACCCCTCGGTTCGGCCCCGGCAGGCGGGCCGAGGTCCTGGCGGGGATCTTCGCCAAGGCGGCGGAGAGGAAGTTCGAGGTGGCGGGCTCATTCTCCGTCTCGGAGTGGGAGGTGGCCCTGGCCAACACCGAGGGGCTGGAGGCGTACCAGCCCGTAACCGGGGCGGAGATCGGGATCGTGGTGAGCTCGGGGGAGGGGATGGCCCGGGCCGACGCCTTCTCCCCCGACGTGGAGAGGATCGATTTCGACGCCCTGGTGGAGAAGGCCATCTCCCGGTGCGCCCTGGACCGGGACAAGGTGGAGCTCCCGCCCGGGGAGTACACGGTGGTCCTGGAGCCGGCCTGTTTGGCGGAAGTCATGTCGTGGCTCTCGTTCATCGCGTTCGGCTCGGAGGCCTACCTCTCGGGCCAGAGCTTCCTCGCCGGGGCTATGGGCGAGCGCTCCATGGGGGAGAACATCACCATCTACGACTCCGCTTGGGAGCCGGAGGCCCGGGGGCTTCCGTTCGACTTCGAGGGGACCCCGAAACGGAAGGTGGTCCTCATCGAGCGGGGGG
>JAADIW010000003.1:0-5018 GCA_013151115.1 Caldisericota bacterium | reverse complement strand
TCGGACAAGCGCAGCCAAGGCGGGGGCCGAGCCCACCGGCCACGCCGGTCCCCCCGGGACCCCGTGGGGGGCGATCCCCTGGAATCTGTGCCTGGCCCCGGGGGATTCATCCCTGGAGGAGATGATCGCCTCCTGCAAGCGGGGGATCCTCGTCTCCCACTTCCACTACGTGAACGGGTACCTGGACACCAAAAGGGCCCTCATGACCGGGATGACCCGTTACGGGACCTTCCTCATCGAGGGCGGCGAGATCACCCGGGCGCTGGCGAACCTGCGCTGGACCGAGTCGATGCTCAGGGCGTTCTCCAACGTGGTGGCCATCTCGAGGGAGCGGGAGGCTTTCGCCCGGGGCGGGGCGTTTACCACCATCGTCCCGGCGGTGATGATCGAGGGCTTCACCTTCACCGGGGTCCAACGGGAATGAGCGTCCGCCTCAAAGGGAGCGCATGAGGGCCCGGACCTCCTCCAGGGAGCCGCGGAAGGGGCCGGGGCGCTCGAGTTTCAAGGTGGTGAGGGCGGCGGCGAAGCGGGTCGCCTCATCGGGGGGATCCCCCAGGAGCCTGCGGCCCAGGTAGCTCGCGAAGCAGGTGTCCCCGCGGCCGGTGCGTCCCGCGAGGCTCCGCGGACGGAACGGGGCCTCGTGGAATTTCCCCCCGGCGTAAACCACGACGCCGCCGTGATGCGTGAGCACCACCTCCTCGGGGCCCATCGCGGCCAGGGCCTCCGCGGCCCGGCGGGGATCCCCCTCGCCGGTGAGGGCCTCCGCCTCGCGATCGTCCACCTTCAGGTACTTGACCAACGGGAGGGCCTCCCCCGCCTCGGGCCAATCCCCGGTGACGAGCTCCCGTCCCACCCGATGGCGGAGACAGCCCTGCGGATCCAGGGCCAGGGGACCGCGCTCGGCCACCGCCCGCAGGAACCCGAGGTCCACCTCGTTCGCCATCACCGTGCCCACGTAGTAGAGCCGCGCCCCGACCGCGGGGAGGTCCTCGGGGCGGAAGGTGCCGGCGAACCCGAGGAAGTAACAGGTCCTCCGATCGGAGTCGGGGTCGGGGTGCACGTTCTCGATACCGGTGGACTGGGGGGTGTACACGGGGAAGACCTCGATCCTCTCGCGGTGGAAATCGGCGAGCATCCAGGAATCCCCGTGGGCCAAGCGGGTGACCACCCCCACCTTGAGCCCCAGGCGGGCGAGGACGATGCCGCCGAAGTAGACCGCTCCCCCCACGAAGTCGTGGGCCTCGGTGCCCCGGACGATCCGGCCCTTATCCAGGTGACCGATGCACAGGACGTCCAATCTCATCCGGCCTCGCTCCCTCCCGGGATCCCCTCCTTCCACACCCGGTCGAGGATCCCGTTGATGAATCGCGGAGCGTTTTCCGTCCCGTACGCCTTCGCCAGCTCCACCGCTTCGTCGATGACCACCTCGGGGGGGACATCGGTGTAGAGGAGCTCGTAAATCCCCAGGCGCAGGATGTTCCGGTCCACCGCGGCTAGCCGGTCGATCCCCCACCCCTCGGCCCGGCGGTCGATGATCCCGTCGATCTCACGGCGGTGGGCGAGGATTCCCGCGAGGCGCTCCCGGATGAAATCGGCCTGGTCATCGAGATCCTCCTCGGCGAGGAGATCCTCCAAAGGCGCGTCCTTGAACTCCAGGCGGTAGAGGAGCCTGAGGATGACCTCACGGGCCTCGTGGCGGCGCATCTCCCGGCTCAGGAGGGGACGGTACCCTCTTCGGCTCCCCCTCCGCCTTGTTCCCCCTCGGTGCCCCTATGGACGATCCCGTGGACGGCGATGTCCACCGAGGAGACGGGGATCCCGATCCGCCGCTCGACCTCCGTGTTCACCAATTCCCTTATGCGCTCGGTTATCCCGGGGAGGTCTTCCTCGAGCGGGAGACGGAGACCGATGTGAACCCGCAGGGTTTCGCTTTCGTCGCTGACCTCTACTCTAGGGCGTTTGATCCCGAGCTCGCGCTGCAGGAGCCCGGCGATCAGCTCCCTGACCGCCCGGGGGGAGATGAGGAGTTCCCCCCGCTCCGAGCTCCTGCGGATGGGGCGCTGCCCCGTGATGGCCCGTGCCACTTCCCCCCCGAACCACCCCCCGACGGCCAGCAGGAAAGCACCGAACGCCCCGAACAGGATCCGCCAGATGCCCGCCACATGGAGGTCTTGAGGGGTGATCCCCGTGATCCCGACCCACAGCAGGAAGATGCCCCCGAAGCAAAGGAGCACGGCGAAGGGGACCGCCAGATAGGCCACCTCAAACCTCCTCGGCGGGCTTCTCCTCTTCCTCGGGGAAGATGAGTCACCTCCACGTTGACCGCGCTTACCCGCAAGCCCGTCATGCGCTCGACCTCGTTCTTCACCTTCTCCTGGAGCCTCTGGGCCACATCCTTGACGGGATAGCCGTATATCACGGCCACCTTGATGCTCACCCTGACCTCTCCCTCGCCCACCTCGGTCTCCACGAAACGCTTCACGTTCTCGCCCTTGGGGAACTCGCCCCCCTTGGGGGGCGCCAGGCCCTCGACCTCGGCGGCGGCGAGGCCCGCGATGGAGGTGATCACCTCCTTGGAGATGCTGATCTTCCCCTCTTCCACTTCCCCCCGGGGGACGAACTCCTCACGATTCTCCTGCATCCTCTCCTCCTTTCTCTTCCTCCAACACGAACGTCTCGGCGGGCGGCAGGACTTTCCTCACGTAGACGTCCACGCGACGCACACGCACACCCCCCAACCGCTCCAGGTCGTCACGCACGGCCTGTTGAACCCCCTGGGCGACCTCGTGCACGGGGTAGCCGTAATCGACCGCGATCCCGATCTCCACGTTCACCGCGTCCTCGGCCATGATGATGCGGGGTCCCTCCTCCGCCCCGAAAAAGCCCATGATCCCGGCCGCGGACTTAAGGGGCCGCGCGCCCTCCACCTTCTCCAGGGCCTTCGCGGCGATATCGGAGATCACCTCGTGGTGGATGGTGACCTTCCCGTAAGGGGTTCCCACTTCCAAGGGCTGTTCCGCCATCGGCGCCTCCTTACTGACTCACCCGCTCCACATAGGCTCCGGTGCGGGTATCCACTTTGATTTTATCCCCCGCCTTCACGAACAACGGCACCTTCACCACGAGGCCGGTCTCCAGGGTGGCCGGTTTCTCCCCCCCGGTGGCGGTGTCGCCCTTGACGCCGGGCGGGGTGTCCACCACCGCGAGCACCACGAATGTGGGTGGCTTTATCTTCACGATCTTCCCCTGATAGAAAAGGCCTTGGACATCCATGCCCTCGAGGAGGTAGCCCTTTATGTCCTCCACCATGGAGGCGGGGAGCTCGTATTGTTCGTACGTCTCTTTGTCCATGAACACATAGGTCCCGCCCGATTGATACAGGTACTGCAGGGGCCGGGTCTCGAGGAACGCGTGCTCGATGGTATCAGATTCACGCAGCGTTTCGGTGAACACCCGACCGGTCTTGAGCTCCTTGAGCTTCGCCCGGACGAACGCCGATCCCCGGGCCCTTTTCACGTGTTCGAACTCCAGGACCTCGTAAAGTTCGCCCTTGTATAGGATCGTCATGCCCCGCGTGATATCGCCGAGAGAAAGCGCCATCTCCACCTCCCTCAGGATCCGACGTACACGTAGACGACCCGCTCCCTCGGACCCTCGAACTCGTAGAAATATATCCGCTGGTCGTCGCCGAGGATCATCCGGCCGTCCTTCACGATCCCCACTTCGGTGGGCGCGACGAAGGCGGCCTTGGAAAGGGATTCCCCTTCCCTTCCCGGCCGTAAGCTCTTCAGGGTTTCCTCGAGGAGGATCGCGTCGGGATTCTCCGCGTGGCGATGTATGCTCACCGCCGCGGTGGCGTGGGGCACGTAGATGAACACGAACCCCTCCCGCACCCCCGATTCCTCGATAGCCTTCTGGACCTCATCCGTGATGTCCACCGCCTGCTCCCGTCTCCGGGTGTTGATGACGATTTCCTTCAACATACCATGCCCTCCTTATCGCGCGGAAGTTTTAGCGGCCCGCGAGCCGATTGGCAAGCACACCCCGACCGCGACTGTCCTTTCGCCGTTGTGGCCACGTGGCTATGGCGGAACCGGACCGCTTGGCTTAAAAACATTACGGCCATGGAAGGCGAGGTGACCCTCTACCGGAAGTGGCGCCCGCGACGGTTCGCCGAGGTGGTGGGGCAGGGCCTGGTGGTGGAGACCCTGCGGCGGGCGGTGATCCAGGGACGCCTGTCCCACGCCTATCTCTTCGCCGGCCAGCGCGGCGTGGGCAAGACCACCGTGGCCCGGATCCTCGCCAGAGCCGCGAACTGCACGGCACCGCACGACGGCGAGCCCTGCAACGAATGCGAGAGCTGTCGCCGCATCCTCTCCGGAAAATCCCTAGACATGGTGGAGATCGATGGTGCGTCCAACCGCGGTATCGACCAGATCCGGCGTCTGCGCGAGGAGGTGAACTACGTCCCGGCCGGGGCGCGCTATAAGGTTTATATCATCGACGAGGTCCACATGCTGACCAACGAGGCGTTCAACGCCCTGCTGAAGACCCTGGAGGAACCGCCGCCCCACGTGATCTTCATCTTCGCCACCACCGAGCCCCACAAGGTCCCCCCCACCATCCTCTCCCGGTGCCAGGTGTTTGAGTTCACCCCCATCCCCGAGGAGCTCATAAAGGAGAAGATCCTCGAGATCGCCGCCGCCGAAGGGATCCGGCTGGAGGAAGGGGCGGCGGCCCTTATCGCCCGGCGGGCGGAGGGCTCATTGCGGGACGCCGAAGTGCTGCTCGAACAGCTTTCCCAGGGGGGGGCCGTGACCGAGGAGGGCGTGGTGGCCCTCCTGGGGCTGCCCCCGTCGGCCGAACTCGATCGCTTCTTGGACGCCCTGCGGGAAAACGACGCCGCCTCGGCCCTCGACGTGGTGAGGAGGAACCTGGAGCGCGGGCGGGACCTGGGGCTGTTCCTGGAGGAGGCGACACTGCGGGCCAGGGACCGGATCCTGGAGGGGGAGGGAGAG
>JAADIW010000088.1:634-4811 GCA_013151115.1 Caldisericota bacterium | reverse complement strand
GCCCCAGAACAGGAGTCGCAGGGGCCAGGTGGCCACGGCCAGGATCGTGGCCACCGCCGCGGCGGCCAGCGCGAGCGGGACCACGGTGAGGACGACCGCCATGACGAGCGCCACCACGGGGACGGCGATGGCGACCCCCAGCAGGGCCGCGAAGATCCCGGCGGTGAACCCCGCGGCGCCGCCCGCACCGGCCCACACCGCCCCCATCACCGTGCGCGTGATGAACGCCGGGAGCCAGAACACGAGCCAGAAGGGGAAGACGACCGCCCTCTTCAGGCGGTGTACCCCGTAGCGGACCCTCCTCTCCCACATCGCTCCCCTCATCCCCGCACCTCCTCCCCTACCTGGGCGTCGGGGTCGACGTCCAGGGATTCCTCGTATTCGACGCGCTCGATGCGGCACCCCGGGCCGATGGTGACCGCCTTGCCGCGCACGAGCTTGGCCTCGGTCCCCTCCAGGTAGATCTTGTCGCCCTCGATGGACACCGCTTGCAGGGACCCCTGCCGGCGGAAGAAGGGGATACCCAGCTCCTCCAGGAGGCCCCGGTGCCGGGTGCGCCGCACCTCGATCACCTCGCCCCCGATCTCCCGGACGTAGCTCGTCCCCTCGAGCTTCATCTCCACCCGATCGGCCGAGAGCAGGCCCGTCACGGTGACGATCCCCGCGAGGGAGACCACCTCGGCCTCGAGGTCGCCCTCCACCTTTAGGACGCCGCCGGAGCGGAAGTAGTGGGCCTTGACGTTCCCCTCCACCTTGAACGTCCCGGCGATCCGGGCCTCCTTGGCCTGGAGCCCGGCTTCCACCTTGCACGCCCCGGAGCACTGGAAGGTCTCGGCCTCCACCGGCCCCTCGAACCTCCCGGCCCCCGAAATCACCACCTCCCGGGCCTTGGTGGTCCCCTCCACCTTGCCCGCGCCCGAGATCCGGAGTTCCTCGGCCACGAGGTCCCCCTCCACCCGGCCCGAGCCGGAGATCTTCACGGTGTGGTATTCGCCCCCGGCCACCTTGCCCGCGCCGGCGATGGACACGCTCCCCTTGCGCGGGCTTCCCTTCCGTTCATCGTCGCGGAAGACCATGGGTCACCTCCCCAGTTCCCGTTTCACGCGCTCCACGAGCCGCTCGAGGTCCAACCGTACGAGGACTCTCGATTCCGGGTCCAGCCGCAGGGGATCCCTCCCCGAGACCGCGAAACTGATACGCACGGAGATCCCCTCGCGCTCCAGCGCCTTCTCGGCGAGGACGAGGTAGATCCCGGTGGGCGCCCGGAGCTCATCTTCCGCCCGCCGCAGGAGCTCCACCAGGAGCCGGGCTTGATGTAACTTTGTTTTGTTACGCAAGGCCTCGGCCCCGGCGGCCAGGGCCACGAGCTCGGCGAAGGTGTAAGCGCCCTCCTTCCAGAGGAGGGACTTCCCCTCCCTCCCGATGGCGGGGATCGCGGTGGGATCGTCGTGGGTGACCCTCTCCGGGGCCGCCTCAGGGGACAGGAGCCGCACGAGCTCCTCCAGCGAGTGCTCCTCCTTGAGCCGGAGGATCTCCTCGATGCGCTTGAGGATCTTCTCCTTGGGGAAGAACGTCTCCTGCCCGGTGAAGGTGGAACGGCGGATGAACCACGCCTCGGGGATGAGGCCCATCCGCTTCCACCGGTAGAGCTGACCGTAGGAGATCCCGGTCAGCCGGAGCACCTCCTTCTTGGAGATCAGCTCCTCACTCATGGCCCACGGCCCAGCGCACGATCATCTCTATCTCGGCGCGGGTCAGGCCCGCCCTCCGGGCCCGTGCCACGAGGCGGGCGAGCTTCCGCTCTATCCAGGGCGGGGAATTCACCGGGCGCCCGCGCGGCGATCCCCGCTCGAGATCCTTGGCCCGCTCGATCTCCAGCGCACCCCACCACGGAACGGCATCGAACATCTCCGTCACCCCTTCGCCGGGCCATCCCCAGGCGGAGAGGATTGTAACACTGTGATGTTACGCTGTCAACCGCGCGGCGGGATCCTCGTGGGGACGCGTCCGACGGCCGCTTCGGTACAGTCGAGATGAGGGGACCCCGCTCCGTCACGGGTGATCCGGGGGACCCGGTGCGCCGGGCCTCACCGGCGGCGGGTGGCGCGTTCGAACGGGCTCGGGAAGTAATCCCTCAGGATGGAGCCCCCGATGAACTCCCGCAGGATCGAGACCTGGGGCACCTCACGCCCGGGATAGGGCTTGATCCAGCGCAGGAGCCCGAGGAGCCTCTCGGCCTCGATACGGTATCTGGGATCGCGCACCTCGAGGAGGAGCGGTTCCACCCGGGGACGCAGCACCGCCCACTCGTACGCCAGCGCCGAGTTGAACATCACGTCGGCCCGCCCCTGATAGGGGAAGATGAACCGCTTCTCGCCGCGGCGCACGTTCGCCCAGAGCCTGAGGGTGTCCTCGGCGTCGTAGCCGCGGAACGCCGCGTCGCGCACGATCCGGCGGATGAGGCGCGTATCGGTGGTGGGGATCCGGTTCAGGTCGTCCAGGTTGAGCTGGGTGAGGGCGGACACGTAGATCTTGAAGGCGCGCTCGCCGAGCTCGCCGGGGAGGAGGGCGGGGTTCAGGCAGTGGATCCCCTCGATGAGGAGGACGCTGTCGCGCCGGAGCTTGAGGAGGAGCCCCTTCTCCCGCGCCCCGGTGACGAAGTTGTACCGGGGGAGTTGGACCTCGTCGCCCCCGAGGAGCCGTTCCATGTGTTCCTGGAAGAGCTCGATGTCCACGGCCCTGATGTCGTCGAAATCGTTCAGGCCCCGCCGCCGCATCTCCTCCCGGGGCAGGAAGTAATCGTCCAAGGATATGGGATAGGGCCGGAGCCCCCGGGAGATGAGCTGGACACACAGCCGCTTGGTGAAGGTCGTCTTCCCGGAGGCGGAGGGCCCGGCGATGAGGATGATCCGGCGCCGCTCGGGGGGGAGGTCCGCCACCTGCTCGGCGATGCGGACGATGCGCTCCTGGTGGAGGGCCTCCGAGACCAGGATGATCTCCCGGATGCGGCCGTCGGCGATGGCCTTGTCGATGGAGTTCACGTCCTGGAGCCCGAGGAGCTCGAGCCAGCGGCCGTACTCCTCGAACACCTGCCACAGCGCGGTGTAATCCTCCACCGGGGCGAGCTCGGTGGGCCGCTCCCGACGGGGAAAGCGGAGGATGAACCCCCGGTGGTATGGGCTCAGGGCGAAGAACCGGAGGTACCCGGCCGATGGGGCCATGGGGCCGAAGAAATAATCGCGCACATTACCCAGCCGGTAGAGGGGGATCCGCGATTCGGGGGAGTTGGCGAGGAGGAGCTCCGCCTTGGAGGCCTTGCCCTCCCGGGCGAGCACGCGGGCCGCCTCCTCCAGCGGGAGGACCTCCTTCTCGATGGGGTGATCCCCCTCGACGAACTCCCGCATCTTCGCCTCCAGCGCGGAGAGCTCCTCGGGGGAGAAGGGCTCGCGGTCCGCCACCCAGCAGTAATAACCGCCGAAGGGGACGGAGTGATCCACCACCACCCGCGCCCCGGGGAAGAGCTCCGCCACCGCCGCCGCGAGGAGCAAGACCAACGAGCGGGTGTAGATGCGTATCCCCTCCGAATCGGTGATGAACA
This sequence comes from Caldisericota bacterium, assembly GCA_013151115.1. Lineage (GTDB taxonomy): Bacteria > Bipolaricaulota > Bipolaricaulia > Bipolaricaulales > Bipolaricaulaceae > UBA3571. Next base: position 1,213 of record JAADIW010000088.1, on the reverse strand, counting down.
CGGGCCTTATCTCCGTGTCGACCCTTATCGGGGTGGTGAGCTCGAGCAGCTTGCCCTCGGTGATCCCGGCGATGAAGGGGATGGGTGCATCGGGGAAGGCGGCGCGGAGGAACTCCTCCAGCGTCGTCCCCACCGGACCCTCGAAGATGCGGCCGTCGCTCAGCCGCACCTGGGCGGTGTCCCGCGGCCCAGAGAGGTATACCTTCGCCATTGGAATTTGACATTTTACGCGGGCCGTCCCGCACGTCCAGGCGACGTGATGAGGGGCCGGGGCGGTTCCCCCGGCCCCGCTTCAGGCCCCGAGGGATTTCGGCCCGAAGCCCTCGGGGAGGAGCTCCGCCAGCCGCGCCGCGCGCACCTCACGTCCGGCCGCGTCGGCCATGATCACCGTGAGGTCCGGGGCGAACTCGTACAGCACCTGGCGGCAGGCGCCGCAGGGGGCGCAGGGCCCCTTCCCACAGGCGATGGCGATGGCCTCGAACTCACGGACACCCTCGGAGATCGCCTTGAACAGGGCGGTCCTCTCCGCGCAGATCGTGAGACCGTAGGAGGCGTTCTCCACGTTGCAGCCCGTGAAGA
>JAADIW010000088.1:0-613 GCA_013151115.1 Caldisericota bacterium | reverse complement strand
ACCCCGAATAGGGGGCGTACGCCCGTTCCCGGGCCTCCACCGCCCTCCGTACCAACTCCTCCCGTACCGTGTGGTCGAGCATCACCGTCCTTTCAGGCGAGCAGGCGCTCCTCGTACTCGCGCAGGTATTTGGTGCTCTTCCTCACGTCGGCGAAGAGCCCGTTCACCCGCTCGATGTCGGCGACGCTGATCCGCTCGCGCCCGTTCTCCCGGGCCACCTCGGCCGCCGGCCGGATCATCTGCACCGCGTACCGGAGCGAGCTCTCGGTCCCGATCTTGGTCAGGAGCTCCAGCGCGTCCTCGTCGGCCTCCATCCCCTCCTCGCGCATCCTGATGGTGAGGATCTCGCGGACCTCCTCGGCGTTATAGGGACGGGTGGTGATGATGAGGAGGCGATCCAGGAGGTCCAGGGGGATCCCGTGGGGCGATTCGATGTCCGTGCCCCGTACCTTGGTGACCCCGCGGTTGCTGGCGAGGATGATCACCGGGGCGAGTTCGGACTCCATGGCCCGGTTCAGGAACGCGAAGGCCTCGATATCGAGCATCGCCACCTCGTCGATGAACAGGACCCCGGGGATGATCTCTGCGGTCCCCTCCTCCACGCGCTCCTTCA
>JAADIW010000166.1 GCA_013151115.1 Caldisericota bacterium | reverse complement strand
GCTCGGACGCGAGGAATTCCTGCTCGTGGTAAACGCGGTCAACGAGATCCGGGATTATCGATGGCTATCGGCGATCAACGCCGGGGAGATCCCCTTAGACCCCGGCCGCCCGTGGGTGGAGTGGTCGGGGGCGGTGGAGATCCGGTTCCTGAAGGACGAGGAGGCCGGACTGGTCGATCTGGCCCTCCAGGGGCCCCGTTCACGCGACATCCTCGCCCGCCTCCTGTCCCGCCAGGGGGCGTTGCGGCTCAGGTCCCTGAGGCGGATGGAGTTCTTCCGGACCGAGATCGCCGGGGTCCCCGTGATCTGTGCCCGCACGGGCTACACGGGGGAGGCGATGGGGTTCGAGCTCTACGTGCCCAAGGAACGGGCGACGGAGGTCTGGGAGGCGGTCCTCGGCGCGGGCGAGGGGTTCGGCGTCCTCCCCTGTGGGCTGGCGGCCCGGGATTCGCTGCGCTGCGAGGCGGGCCTCCCCCTCTGGGGGCACGAGCTCGCCGGCCCCCACGGTGTCCTCCCCCACGAGGCGGGGTTCGGGGCCTACGTAAAGGTCCACAAGCCGTTCTTCGTGGGCCGGGAGGCGTTCCGCGACGCGTTCGCGCGGTGGGAGCGCGAGGTCGTCCGGTTCGCGGTCCCGGCGGGGGAGCGCCCGGTGCGGCCCGGGGCCGCGGTCCTCGATCGCGGGGGCGAGGTGATCGGGTGGGTGACGAGCGCCACCCCCGTGCCCGATGGGAGACAGGTGGGGATGGCCCTGCTGTGGCGGCGGGGGGTCCCCCGGGGGACGCCGCTGGGGTTCGCCATGGGCGATGCCCCCGAGAGGATCGCGCTCGGGGCGAGGCTCCCCCGGATCGCCTGGGGCGAGGTGCTGCCCCGGTTCCTCGCCCGCCGGCCCGGCGGGGCCGCCACGGAGGAATGAGCCGCCTTGAGGTGTTTCGTCGTCCTGAGCCACACCGGCCCCCTCTCCCCGGAGTTCCCGTTGGCGGACCTCCCCGGTAGCGCCGGCAGGCTCGACATCCTGTGCCGCTGCGCCACGGAGGCGTTCCTCCTCTCCCACGGGATCCGTCGCGACGTCCGCCTTTACCTCGTGATCAGGGGGAAGCTCCTCATCCGTCTGGACGGGGCCAGCCTGCGTTACCTCAACCCCGACGAGCGGTCCACCGCGGCCCTCCTCCGCAAGGCCATCGCCCGCGCCCAGGGGGTCGATCCCGGGGAATGGGCCCCGTCCACCCCCGGCATTGCCGTCCGCTGGGGAGCGCTCGCCCACGTGCGCGCGGAGCTCGAGGCCGAGGGGTTCGGGGTGTACGTGTTGGAGGAGGGCGGGGAGTTCATCCGTGGGGTCCCCTTCCCCGAGCGGGCCGCGTTCGTCCTCTCCGACCACCGCGATTTCGCCCCCGAGGACCTCGCCGCCCTGGACGGCCTCCCCCGCGTCTCCCTGGGTCCCCGGGCGCTCCAGGCACAGACGTGCATCGCCCTGGTGCATAATGAACTCGACCTGAGGGAGGCGGGATGGACGAGCGTTTCGTGCCGCTGACGGCGGTGTGGGGAGAAGTGGAGGCCGAGCTCCTCATCGGGTTCCTGGAGGGGGAGGGCATCCCGGCGCGGAAGCGCACCCAGGTCCCGCCGTCCGTGTACCCGCTCACCGTGGACGGGCTGGCGGAGGTGGAGATCCTGGTGCCCGAACGCCTCCTCCCCCGGGCCCGCGAGGTCCTGCGCGCGTTCAAGCCGGGCCGGGATGGCTGAGGATCCCTTCGCCGACGAGCGCCGCCGCATGGTGGAGGAGCTCCGCCGCCTCGGCATCCGGGACGGGCGGGTGCTCTCCGCCATGGAGAAGGTCCCCCGCCACCTTTTCGTCCCCGACCACATGCGCCACCTGGCCTACGAGGACACCCCGCTCCCCATCGGCCACGGCCAGACCATCTCCCAGCCCTACATCGTCGCCCTCATGACCGAGGCCCTGGGGCTCACCGGGGCCGAGAAGGTGCTCGAGATCGGCACCGGATCCGGCTACCAGGCGGCGGTCCTCGCCGAGCTCGCCGGGGAGGTCTTCTCCATCGAGCGGCTCGCCCCCCTGGCGGAGGAAGCGAAACGCCGTCTGGAGCTCCTGGGCTACCGGAACGTCCACGTGCGCGTGGGCGACGGGACCCTGGGGTGGCCCGAGGAGGCGCCGTTCCAGCGGATCATCGTCACCGGGGGGCTGCCGGAGCTGCCCGCCACCCTCTGGGAACAGCTCGCCGAGGGGGGCAGGCTCGTCGCCCCGATCGGGGGACGCTACGACCAGTACCTCTGGCTGTACGTCAAGGAGGGGGGGCGTCCGCGGCGGCGCGCGCTCTGCCCCTGCACGTTCGTGCCCATCATCGGGGCCCGTGGGTGGCCCGAGGGCCCGCGTCCGGCCGGGGACGTCTGACCTCCCCGCGGGGGAAATCGGCCCCCGCGGCCGCGGACCAACACCACCCCCGTCAAAGGCCCCTGTCCTAAGCGTACAGCTGTTCTGGCTGTAGCCTTCGTCACGGATCATGCGCGTGACGGCGGTGGTGCTGGCGATGGCGCTTGTGGTCCCGGGGTCGGCCATGGGGCTCGTGACCGATGCCTCGCTCCGGTGGCTGTCCCTCGACCCCGGGGACCTGAACCTGTTCGTCGGCGCGGTGAACGGGGCCCTCGCGTTCTTCACCTCGGAGCTCGGGGCCTCCGGCGCGGTACCGCCGTTGGAGGGGTTCCGCCGGGCCGTCGGCGTCGCCGTGGGCGAGGGCATGGACCTGTGGCTGTTGCGGCTCGGGGTGGAATTCACCCTCGCCAAGGCCGAGGCCTCCACCGCGGGCGCGTTTTCGCTGGAGGGCCGGGACTACAACGTATCCCTCTCCGTCTCGCTCCAAAACACGCGTCTGGGGGTCCGCGTCGTCATCCCCCTGCTGGGGGGGATGTTCGCGGTGGGGGGGTCAGGGGGGCTCTCGTACACCTCCCTCGACTACGTGGGGGCGTTCCAGCTCCCGGAGGACCGGTNNNNCTTCGTCCCCCCGAGCGGCGTGATCGGTTGCGGCGTGGGGGCCTTTTACGGTGCCGTCTTCGTCCGGGCTTCGCTCCCGCTGTTGCTGGGCTTCCGGCTATATCTCGAGACAGGATGGCATTGGCAACCCACCCTTCCCTTCGTGTGTGACGGCGGGGGCGTTGACCTGAACGAGGACGGGAAGGACGACGTCCTGCAGCTGTTCGGGCTCTGGCTCGCCGGGGGAATAGAGGTTTCCTTTGGGTTCTAGAGGAGGGGAGAGATGAGATGGAAGATAGGCGTGGCGATCACGGCGTTGGGGGTCCTGATCCTCGGGGGGTGCCGGTTCCTATCCGAGCCGCCCCAGGCCCTCTTCTCCCTGAAGCCCAAATACGGGGAGGCCCCCTTGGTGGTCACCTGTGATGGGTCGCTTTCCTTCGATGAGGACGGCAAGATCGTGGAATATATCTGGGACTTCGGCGATGGCACGAAGGCGTTCGGCCCGTTGGTTTCCCATACCTACGAACGTCCCGGGACCTACCAGGTCACACTGCGGGTGTACGACGAGGACGGCCTGACCGACGAGCGGACCCTCACGGTCCACGTCGCTCCCCCGCCCCCGAACCCGGATTTCATCTGGGGTCCACCCCGCCCCGGCACGGGGGAGCTGATCACCTTCGATGCCTCCGCCTCCACCTCCCCCAACGGGGAGATCGTGGAGTACCGTTGGTCCTTCGGTGACGGCAAGACGGCCACGGGCGAGGTGGTGCAGTACCGGTACTGGTACGGGGGGAGCTATCCCGTGACCCTCACCGTGGTGGACGAATTGGGGGCCACCGCCACGGTCACCAAGATGGTCCACGTCCAAGGGGGGCCGGGATGCCAGGGGTGAGGGCCACGCTGCGGCGGATCGTGGTCGCCCTGGCGGCGTTGGGTGTCCTCGCGATCCTGTGGGGCTGCAGTCTCCGGGTCTCGGACGAGGGCATCGTGGCGGTGATCCGAGCCGAACCCACCGAGGGCCACGGGCCCCTCGAGGTGGTCTTCGACGCCAGTGCCTCCCGGGACCCCGCGGGATCCATCAGCGAATATCTGTGGGACTTCGGCGACGGGACGGAGGTGGCCTCGGGGGTGCGGGTGACCCATGTCTACCGGCGCCCCGGCTCCTACCTGGTGACCCTGGTCGTGACCGGGCCGTCCGGGGTGGGACGGGCGACCACCTGGATCTACGTCGATAACAGCCCTCCCGTGGCCGACTTCTCCTTCTGGCCCGAGGATCCCATGCGCAAGGAGACCGTCGAGTTCGACGCGAGCTCCTCGTACGATCCGGACGGCGAGGTCGTCGGTTACTACTGGGACTTCGGCGACGGGACCACGGCCGAGGGCCCTCAGGTCGCACACGCGTACGCCGAGGACGGGGAATACGCCGTGTCGCTCACGGTGGTGGACGACTCGGGCGCGGAGGCGATGGTCACGAAGACGGTGGTGGTGGAGACGTGCCAGTCGGGCCCGCCGGGGACGTGCCCGCTGGGAGGATAAGCCGATGAAGGCGCAAGAGCCCGCTTTACATAGGGATAACGCCCCCCGTCCACCCGGGGGGCGTTTTCCTTCGGCGGGATCGTGATATACATCACAAATGGTGCTTGGCAACCATAAACGGATTGTTTATAATTGTGGCACATCGGGGAGTGGCGAAAAGGCAAACCCGGGGAAACCCGGGGGCGCAAAGCCACGGGCCCTCCCGTCCCCGGGTGGGGACGAAGGGCGGCCGGGCTGCCGAACCACCCCCATGGATGAAAAAAAGAGACATCCATGGAGGTGGTTAAATTATGCGCAGGACAATCTTCCCCTTTGCCCTTGCCGCAGGGACCTTACTTTTGATCCCGTTTATAACGTTGGCCGATACCGGCGGTAAGGCAGAAGCCAGACTCACTTTGAATGTTGTGATCGATATCTCCGTGGCCGACAATTGGGATCCCCTCACAATTAACCTGGCCGACCTCGCCGGCTGGGGTGCGGGAGCTGTGATCGACTGGGATACCGGCGATGATGACATTGAAGTTACCGTAAAGGCTCTCACGAATTTCAAGGTCTGGGCCTCTTATTACGCTTCCGTACCCAGCACCGATTTTGGCAATGCTAATGAGTTGT
>JAADIW010000092.1 GCA_013151115.1 Caldisericota bacterium | reverse complement strand
GAGGTACCGCTCCCCTCCCCCCCGGGATGTGGACGAGTGGTCCCTCGCCGCGAGGGCCTCCGTGCGGGGGAGGGAACCGTTTTCCTGGAGCCTGTCGGCCACGAGTTCCCTCAAGGAGGACCGGGCGGCGGGGGCGATCACCGCGACGCTGGGGCTTTCGGGGGCCCTGACCGTCCGCGCGGAGTCCCTGGAGCTCTCCCTCAACGCCGGGGCATCGGCCGCCGTCGGGGACGGGGCGGGCCCGCCCTCCTCGGCCCTCGTCCTCAGGCTTCGCCTCCTCGGGGTCGTCGGGACTCCAGCTTTGTCCTTTCGGGCCGGGGAGGGAAAGGCGGAGTTCACGGTCGCCCTGCGGGACATCCCCGCCGACGGAGGCGAGGTCGACGGGGCATTTTCCTACACGTTGGAGGGAGGACGATCCCGTTGGGAATGGACCTTTTCCCTCACCTTCCCCGCGGATTTCCCGTTCCTCGGCCCCACACGGGGACTGATCCGGGGGCGGGTCTTCATCGACCGGGACGGGGACCTCGCCTTCGGCCCCGGAGATGAGGGGGTGGAGGGCGTCCTCCTCGAGGCCGATGGGGCCGAGGCGATGAGCGGGACCGGCGGCCTGTTCGTGTTTCCCCCCCTTCTCCCCGGGAGGTATGGGCTCGCCCTCGTGGACCCCCCCGCGGAGCTCGCCCCGGCCATCCCTCCGCCGACGGTGGAGGTGAGGCGGGGAGAGGAGGCGGTGGTGGAGATCCCGCTGCGGCCCCGTGCCTGGCTCAAGGGCATGGTGTTTCAGGATGTCGATCGGGACGGAGAGCGCGATCCCGGGGAGGCGGGGATCCCCGGCGCGAGGGTCATCGTCAGGGGCGAGGAGGGGGAGTGGACGGTGGAGACCGATGAGGGGGGCCTCTTCTCCCTGGAACTCCGGGCGGGGCGCTACACGGTCGAGCTCGATGAGGGGAGCCTTCCCGAGCGGTTCGTCCCCACCACCCCCGCCGAGACGGAGGTGGAGGTCCCGGAATACGGGACCGCGGAGGTGGGGTTCGGCGCCTACCGCGAGCCGAAGCCGGTGGTGGTGACCTTCGGTCCGCCGGTCGCGGAGATCCGATACGCGCCCGAACGGCCGCGGGTCGGCGATCCGGTCCGGTTCTCGGGGGCAGGGAGCCGGGCGTTCAACGCCGAGATCATCGAATACCGGTGGGAGTTCCGGTTGGGAACGCACGTCATAGGGGCCCGGGGGGAGGAGGTGACCGTCTCCTTCCCCGCGGCCGGCCGTTGGACGGTGATCCTGGTGGTAACCGATTCCAACGGGCTCGTCGGCGCGAAGAAGGCGATCGTGGAGGTCGCCCCGTGAGGGACCCCGGATGCGGGGGAGGGACCGTTGCCCGGACGAGGAGGTTCAGGCATGATGTGAACCGGGTGATGAGGGTTGCGGAGGAAATTCGATGTGGTCGTCATCGGCGGCGGTATCGCGGGGTACTCCGCCGCCATCCGGGCCGCCGGGTTGGGGAGGGAGGTGGCCCTCGTGGAGCGGGAGGAAGCCCTGGGCGGTACCTGCCTCAACCACGGGTGTATCCCCACCAAAGCCCTCCTCCACGTCGCCCAGTTGCTGCATGAGCTACGTGGCGCGGCGAAGTTCGGGCTGGAGGCCGATGGCGTCTCGTTGGATTGGGGGAGACTCCGGGCGTGGAAGGACTCGGTGGTCCGGCGGCTCTCCCGCGGGATCCGGTTCCTGTGCGAACGCAAGGGGGTGGAGCTCATCCGGGGGGAGGCCCGACTCATCTCCCCTGGACGTGTCCGCGTGGAGGGCCCCGAGCTCGAGCTCGAGGCCGGCGCGGTGGTGGTGGCGACGGGCTCGGTCCCGGTGGAGCTCCGGGGGTTGGAGTTCGACGGGGAACGGGTGATCTCCTCCCGGGAGGCCCTCTCGCTCCCGAGGAAGCCCGAGCGCATGCTCATCGTGGGCGCGGGGTACATCGGGATGGAGCTCGGGACCTTTTTCGCCCGCGTGGGAACGGAGGTGGCGGTGGTGGAGCTCATGGAACGGATCCTCCCCGGGCTCGACCCCGAGCTCGTCTCCCACGTGGCCCGCGCCCTGCCCCCCGGGCTGGACGTCCATACGGGGAGCCGCGTGGTCGGAGTGGAGAGGGCCGCGGGCGGGATCGTCGCCCGGGTTCGAGGCCCGGACGGGGCGGAGTTCACGGTGGAGGCGGAACTCGTCCTCGTCACCGTGGGGCGCCGTCCCCGGGCCGAGGGCCTCGGGCTCGAGGACATCGGGGTGAAGAGGGACGAGCGGGGCTTCATCGCGGTGGACGGTCGGTTCGAGACCTCGGTCCCCGGCGTCTACGCCGTGGGGGATGTCGCCCCCGGGCCCATGCTCGCCCACCGGGCCCACTGGGAGGGCAAGGCCGCGGCGGAGGCGATCTGCGGCCGTCGCCCCGGCAGGCGCCCCCCGGTTCCGGCGGTGGTCTTCACCGCCCCCGAGATCGCCGCCGTGGGCCTGTCCGAGTCCGAGGCCCGGGAGCGGGGGTACGAGACGGTGATCGGGAAGTTCCCGTTCACCGCCTCGGGCCGGGCCCTCACCCTCGACGACGCCCATGGCCTGGTGAAGGTGGTGGCGGAGAAGGGGAGCGGGAGGATCCTGGGGGTGGGAATCGTGGGGCCGTGGGCCTCGGAGCTCATCGGGGAGGCATCGTTGGCGCTCCGGCACGGGATGACCCTGGATGAGTTCGGAGGGGCGATCCGACCCCATCCCACGCTCTCCGAGGCCCTGGCCGAGGCGGCGGAAGCCCCCCTGGGCGGGGCGATCCACGTCCTCGGGCCCTGAGGGAGATGGAAGCCCTTATCGCACGGATCTCCGGTGGGAACCTGATACTCCAGGGACTCATCGGGGGGATCGTCATCACCCTGTTCAACACCCTGGGGGCGCTGCTCGTGGTCGTATGGCGCAGGCCCCGAGAGGGGTTTCTCGACGGGGCGTTGGGGTTCGCCGCCGGGGTGATGCTCACCGCCAGCTTCACCAG
>JAADIW010000030.1 GCA_013151115.1 Caldisericota bacterium | reverse complement strand
CCACGCCCACCTCCACCACGTCGGTGCGCGCCCCTTCCAGCTCGGGGGGGACGCGATCCTTGGGATGGATGTCCTCCAGCGGCCGGATCTTCCGCGTCACGAGCACCACGACGGCGAGCTCGCCCGTAACCTCGCCCCCCACGACCTTGTATCCCACCCCCACGCCGCGCACCCCGGCCTTGCGCAACAGGTCCCGTTCGTACCTGCGCTTCAACTCCACGAGCTCAACCAGATCCCGCATCGCTGGCCCTTGGCCTCCCCACCGTCCGAACCCTCACCGGCACGCCCTCGACCTCGGCCGGGTACACGCCCTCGCCCCCCTCTACCAGCAGCTCGATGACCTCGCCGTCGTCCTCGCCGATCCCCACGCCCACGACGCCGTCGAGCGCGAGGAGCCGATCCCGATGCCGCTCCAACACCTCGCGGGCCCTCACTCCCGTAGCGCCTCCACCGCCCGCTCCAGGGCCATCCCCCGGGAGCCCTTCACCAGGAGCACGGTGGGGACCCCCTTGAGCACCTCCCGGATCCGGGGGAGGAGCTCCTCCAGCTCGGTGGACGCCGCCCCCTCCCCTTCCCACGCGGAGAAGGCGCGGGACGCCCGGGGCCCCACGGCGAAGAGCACGTCCACCCCTACCCGGGCCGCGTACTCCACGACCTCCCGATGGAACCGATCCTCCTCGGGCCCCAGATCCAACATGTCCCCGAAGAGGAAGGCCCGGCGCCGGGCCGGCAGCTCCAGGACGACGAGCACATCCAGCGCCGCCCTGACGGCCCGGGGGTTCGCGTTGTAGCAGTCATCGAGGATCCAACCGAACCAGGTGGGGATGAGCTGGAGCCGGTGCGGCAGGGGGCGCACTTCCGCCAGCGCGGGGATCGCCGCCTCCAGGGGAACGCCCATGGCCCAGGAGAGGGCCAGGGCCCCACAGGCGAGGACGGCCACATGCTCCCCCAGGAGCTGGAGCTTCACCCGGTGGGATCCCGCCGGGCTCCGGAGGGTGAACCGCACGCCCTGGGGATCGTGGGCCCGGACCTGTGCGGGGGTGAAATCGGCCTCGGGAGAGGATCCGAACCGCAGGCACAGCGCCTGGCAGAGCTCCACCCTCCGGCGCAGTTCGGGGTAATCCCACGCCACCGCCAGGATCCCCTCCTCCGGGAGGCACTCGGCGAGCTCCCATTTGGCCTCCGCGATCTCCTCCAGGCTGCCGAAGGCCCCGTAATGCACCTCCCCGACCCCGGTGATGATCCCGGCCCAGGGATCCACGAGCTCGCACAAAGCCTTGATCTCCCCCCGCCGGCACATCCCCAGCTCGAAGACGGCGATCTCGGTCCCATCGGGGACGGAAAGCAAGGCCAGGGGCACGCCGATCTCGGTGTTGTAGCTCTCAGGGGCGCGGTAGACCCGGAAGCGCGTCCCCAGGGCCGCGGCGAGGAGTTCCTTGGTGGTGGTCTTCCCGAAGGATCCCGTGATCCCCACGGTGGGGATCGCGAGCTCCCGCCGCCGCCACCTCGCGAGCTCCCACAGGGCGCGTGGGACGTCCTCGACCACGATCAGGTTGTGCCCCATCCCCGGATCGCGGGATACCAGGGCCCCGACGGCCCCGGCGGACAGGGCCTCCCCCACGAAGTCGTGGCCGTCGTGGCGAGTCCCCACGATGGCCACGAAGAGGTCGCCGGGCCGGACGCGCCGGGAGTCGCAGCTCGCCCCCGATGCCTCGAACGGCGGGCGGGGGCGGAGGAGCTCCGCCCCCACGACCTCGGCCGCCTCCCGCAGGTCCCACATCCCCGGGCTCTATCCCCCGCCCCCGGGGACCGGCGCGCCCTGGGCCTCGGGGGGCGTGGCTTCCCCGGGGGCCTCCTCCGGGGAGGCGCCCTCCCCCCGGACCAGGGGGATGATCAGGCGATCCTCGCCGTAGACGAACCGCATCCCCGTCTTCTCGGTAACGTGATCCACCCCGTAGAGCAGCGCCTGGCCCGCCACGTCCGAGAGGGGATCCAGGGCGAAGAGCTCCACGGTGATGGTGTTGAAGGTGGGGATCCCCTCCAGGTACTCGAGGAGTCCCTCGAGGGTTTCGAGCAGGGGCGGCTTCTCTCCCGTCTCCAGGGGGCGAGGGCCCCCGTACGCCCGGAGCTCCACGTAATCGCCGTAGACGTCGACGGGGATCGTCAACTTCCCATGCAGGGACTCGACCTCGCCGCGCCAGTTCCGGACGTAGAGATCGAAACTGATCGTCTCCCCGGGCGCGTAGGCATCCTTCTCGGTGACGAGGCCCAGGATCTCCACCGCTTTGAGGTCCTGCACCACGGTGACGTAGAACTTCACGTCGGTGATCTCGGGGTCCTGGAACTCGTTGTACTCCAGGATCATGTAGATGAGGGCCGCCTCGAACGGTATCAGGGCGCCTATATCCTGGGTGGAGAGGTAGACGTTCTGGCGCACGAAGGGCCAGGGCATGTTCTCCCCATCGATGGTGAACCGCACCAGCGCCGTCCCCGGGCCGATCCGGTCCAGGGTCCGATCTGCGGCCTCGAGGCCGGCGACGTAGATGAGGAGGGGGGTGATCCGGGGCTCATCGGTGAGCCGGCAGCGGAGGTACTCGGTGCGCAGCTCGGTGTGGTCGGAGACCTGATAGAGGGCGTTGATCCCCGCGGGCTCGAGTCCCAGGAAGCCCCCGATCCCCACCCAGCGGTCGGCGTAGACCCCGCCCACCGTCTCGCCCAGCACCCCCAGTTTGAACGGGATATCCAGGGCGGCGAAGGTATCGATGATATGGGCCCGGGTGAGGAAGTACTTGCTGGGGCCCGAGAAGAGGAAGGGATGTCCGAAGGCGACGAGGGCGTCGTCCTCCCGCGCGGTCACCGTGCCCAGGGCCCCGATGACGAGGTCCCCCTCAACCAGGCCCACGCCCAAGGGGGCACCGGGGACGAAGTCGAGGGTCTCGGCAGGTGTCTGCACCGCCCCGGTGGGTGCCTGTACGATCCGGGTGATCCCGTAGTCGCCGAGCCCGGCCACCTTGCGCCTCC
>JAADIW010000025.1 GCA_013151115.1 Caldisericota bacterium | reverse complement strand
CTCTACCGTGGGGCCGACGGCCTCGCCGGGGAGATCGGGCACATGGTGGTGGATCCCGACGGCCCGCGTTGCACCTGCGGGAGGCGGGGGTGTCTGGAGGCCCTGGCCTCCGGGCCGGCCATCGCGGACCGCGCCCGCGAACTCCTCGCGTCCCAGCCCCGGCCGGCCGAGGGCAAGGTCATCCGGGAGCTGGTGGGGGGTGACCCGTCCCGGATCACCGCCCGCGAGGTGGCCCTCGCGGCCGCCCGGGGCGATCCCCTGGCTTCCGAGATCCTGCGGGAGGCCGGGGAGGCCCTGGGGTTCGGGATCGCCCAGGCCATCGCCCTCCTCAACCCCGAGCGCGTGGCCCTGGGGGGAGGGGTGATCAAGGCCGGCGATGCGTTTCTCTCCCCGATGAGGGCGGCGCTCCGACGGCACGTCTTCCCCGGGGCCCGGGCCGATGTGGCCCTGGCGGAGCTCGGGGACGATGCCCCCCTCTGGGGCGCGGCCGCCCTGGCCGAGGCCCTCCTCTGAGGGGCCGTGCTCCTCCCCGGGACGCGCATCGAGGTGGTCAACCCCGGGATCGCGCGGGGGCGGATCCGCCACGCCCTGTTCGACTTCGACGGCACCATCTCCCTCATCCGGGCCGGCTGGCAGGGGGTCATGGCCCCCCTCATGGTGGAGGCGCTCCGGGATACCCCGAAGGGGAGGGAGCTCGGCGAGGCGGAGCTCGAGAGGTTGGTCCGGGATTACATCGCCGAGAGCACCGGCATCCAGACGATCCACCAGATGATCTGGCTCGCCGAGCGGGTCGCGGAGTTCGGGGGGACCCCGCGGGATCCCCGGGAGTACAAGCGGATCTACAACGAGCGGCTGCTCGCCCATATCGCCGGCCGGCTCTCCTCCCTACGGGAGGGGCGGGCCGCCCCCGAGGAGTTCACCGTCCCCGGGGCCCGGGAACTTCTCGAGGCCCTGCGCGCCCGGGGGGTCCGGTGTTACCTCGCCTCGGGGACCGACGAGATCTACGTCCGCGAGGAGGCCGAGCTCCTCGGGGTCGCGGGGTACTTCTCCGGCATCTACGGGGCCCAGGAGGACTGGAAGAGGTTCTCCAAGCGGATGGTGATCGAGCGCATCCTACGGGAACACGGGCTCAGCGGGGAGGAGTTCGTCGCCTTCGGCGATGGGTTCGTGGAGATCCAGGAGGCCAAGGCGGTGGGGGGGATCGCGGTGGGAGTGGCCTCCGACGAGGGAAACCCGGGGAGGCTGGACCCCTGGAAGCGGGAGCGGCTCGTCCGCGCCGGGGCGGACCTCGTCGTCCCCGATTTCCGGGATCACGAGGCGTTGGTGGGGTATCTTTTCGCGGAGGGGCCATGGGGCGAGAGGTAGGGGTAGCGCTGATCGGGCAGCGGTTCATGGGGCGGGCCCACGCCAACGCCTACGCGAAGGTGGTCCCGTTCTTCGACCCCCCGGTGAGGCCCATCCTTCGTGTCGCCTGTGGCCGGAACGAGGGGAGGCTGGCGGAGTTCGCCCGCAGGTTCGGATTTTCCGAATACACCACCGATTGGGGAAAGGCGGTGGCCCGGGAAGACGTGGACCTCGTCGATATCTGCACCTCCAACGACCTCCACGCCGCGATCGCGATCCGGGCGGCGGAGGCGGGCAAGGCCGTGTTCTGCGAGAAACCCCTGGCCCGGGACCTGGCGGAGGCGAAGAGGATGCTCGCCGCGGTGGAACGCGCCGGGGTCCCCCACATGGTCTGCTTCAACTACCGCTTCTTCCCCGCGGTCCGGCTCGCCCGGGAGCTCATCCGGGAGGGGGCCCTGGGGGAGGTACGACAGTTCCGTGCCATCTACCTCCAGGACTGGCTCGTGGACCCGGCCTTCCCCCGCACGTGGAGGCTGGTGCGGGCGAGGGCGGGCTCCGGGGCCCTGGGCGATACGGCGGTGCACATCGTGGACCTGGCGCGGTTCCTGGTGGGGGAGGTCGCGGAGGTGGTGGGGATGCTCTCCACCTTCGTGCGGGAGCGGCCCCTCCCCGACGGCCCCGGGACCGGGCCGGTGGACGTGGACGACGCGGCCGCGTTCCTCGCCCGCTTCGAGAACGGCGCCACCGGCGTGTTCGAGACCACCCGCATGGCCACGGGACGAAAGAACTTCATGCACCTCGAGGTGAACGGGTCCGTGGGGTCCCTCTTCTGGAACGCGGAGGATCCCAACGTCCTCTGGTTCCACTCGGAAAAGGACCCAGCCGCGGCGAGGGGCTTCCGGAGGATCGTGGTCACCGAGCCGGAGCACCCCTACGCCGGCAACTGGTGGCCCCCGGGCCACATCCTGGGTTACGAGCACTCCTTCGTCCACGCGGTGTACGAGCTCCTCTCCGCGTTGGCGGAGGGGAGGAACCCCGAGCCGGATTTCCGCGACGGGATCGCGGCCCAGGCGGTCCTGGAGGCGGTGCTCGTGTCGGCCGCGGAGCGCCGCTGGGTCGCGGTGGCCGAGGTCCTCGGAGGGTGACATGAACTACCCGGAGTTCCCCCGGGAGCGGCTGGAGCTCCTGCCGCTGGCGGAGCGGGAGCACGATATGACGCTGGCGGATGTCCTCCCCCTGGATTGGGAGCCGCCCCCCTACGAAAACCCCGACCTCGTGGCCCTGGCGGAGCGGATCGCCGCCGCGCGCCGCGCGGGGCGGCCGGTGGTGATGCTCATGGGGGCCCACGTGATAAAAAGGGGGCTCTCCCGTTTTGTCATCGACCTCATGGAGCGGGGGGTCCTCACCCACGTGGGCGGCAACGGCGCCTGCGCCATCCACGACTACGAGCTCGCCCTCATCGGGGCCACCACCGAGTCGGTGGCGCGGTACCTCCCGGAGGGGAGATTCGGCCTGTGGCGGGAGACGGGGGGGATCAACGACGCCGTGGTCCGGGGGGCGGGGGAGGGCCTCGGGTTCGGGGCCGCGGTGGGGCGGGCCATCGAGGAAGGGAGGTTCCCCCACCGGGAGGTCTCCATCCTCGCCGCGGGCTACCGGCTCGGGGTGCCGGTGACGATCCACATCGGCATCGGACAGGACATCATTCACATG
>JAADIW010000044.1 GCA_013151115.1 Caldisericota bacterium | reverse complement strand
TTCGTTCATCTCGGGTACTCCCCGCTTCCACTGCCGGAAATAATGTACGTTTGCCCCCTTACGTGTTCAAGCCCGTTCGCTCTCTTCGACCACGGGCAGGATCTCGCGTAGCACCTGGTGGAGATCGAGCTGGCCCGCCTCCACCGCATCCATCCGCGCTTCCAGTTCCCGGGTGAATTCCTCGCCGGTCCAACGCGGGAACCTCTCGGTGAGGTAGGCGTGGATTTCCCTCCCGAGCCTCGTGGGGAAGAGGAAGCCCCCCCGTTCCACCACGTAGCGGCGCTCGAGCAGGGTCTCCACGATCCTGGCGTAGGTGGAGGGCCGCCCCAGCCCCCGTTCCCGCATGAGCTCCACGAGCTCCCCTTGGGTAAGCGGGGGGGCCGCGGGCACCTCCCGGAACGCCCTCGGCTCCAACCGGGGACGCTCGGGGAGGGAAGCCACCCGCAGGGGGGAGATGAGATCGAATCCCCGCTCCACCACCTCCACGACGAACTCCTCCTCCCGCGAGAAGCCGCCCAGCGTGAACCGCAACGTCGCCTTACGTACCCGGGCCTCGCGCATCTGAGAGGCGATGAACCGGCGCCAGATGAGCCCGTAGAGCCGCGCCGCGCCCCGGGGGTCCGGGAGCTCCAGCCTCCCGGTGGCGAGGAGCTCCCGCAGTCCGTCCGGGGGAAGCGGCCGGACGGGGCGGATGCATTCGTGCGCCCCCCGCTCCCTGAAACGCCGCGGCCGCGCGTATTCCTCGCCGAAGGCCTCGGCGATGAAGCGGCGGGCAAGGGAGATCCCCGCGTCCGAGACCCGGGTGGAGTCGGTGCGGTGGTAGGTGATGAGGCCCGCCTCGAACAGCGCCTGGGCCAGGGCCATGGTCGTCCCCGGGGAGAGCCGGAGCGCACGCCAGGCCTCCACCAGGAGGGAGCCGGTGGAGAAGGGGGGAGGCGGCGACACCGCCTCCTCCGTCTCCCGGACGCGCTCCACCCGCGTCTCCCGCAGCCGGGCGAACACCGCCCGCGCCTCCGCCGGATCGTCGAGTTCGAACCGGACCTCGACCCCATCCAGCGAAGCCACGATAAGCCCCTTCCTTCTCCGCCGCTCCTCCTCCCGGGCGATCACCCATCCGAGGACCGGCGTCTGTACCCGGCCGGCGGAGAGGTTCCTGGAGCCGAACCTCTCCTGCAGGTGCTGGGAGAGGGAGAAGCCCACCCAGCGGTCGGCGACGCGTCGCACGATCTGGGCCCGCACCAACGGCACCGATATCCCCCGGGGGGAGACCAGCGCCTCCCGGATCGCCCGAGGCGTCACCTCGTGGAACTCCACCCGCGCGATCGCCGGGGCGAACGGACGCAGGGCGAGGTACACGTCCCAGGCGATCTTCTCGCCCTCCGCGTCGGGATCGGTTCCCACGAGGACCTCGTCCACCTCCAGGGCGAGCTCCCGCAGGGCCGCGATCGTACGTGACTTGTCCACTTCGGGCGTCCCCCCACACCGGGGACACCGAGGGGCGGTGGTCTGTTCGTCGCATCGCCGGCAGATCCGGATCGGCCCGTAGACCGGCACGAACCGCCCGTCCACCTCCAGCACCCCGTAGATACCGCCCTCCTCCACCAGGTCGGTGAGGTGGCCCATGGTGGCGGCGATGAGGAGGAGCCTATCGCCGGTGGTCACCTCGTACACCGTGATCTCTCCCACCGATCGCCGCTGGGGGCGGCCGAAGAAGGAGGCGATGGTGCGGGCCTTGTTGGGCGACTCCACCACGAAGAGGGCGGTCCGTAACAGCTCCCGGGTCTCCCCCGGGGGCTCCCCACGCAGGAGCCGGCGGAGCCTCTCCCGATCCCTGTCGACCTCGCGCAGGACCCCCTCGAACCCGACGGAACGGAGGGGCCGGAACTCCACCTCCTGCGTCGAGAGCAGGGTGAGCCTGCGCCTCAAGTTCCGATAGGCCGCCTCGTCCCACCACAGGAGCACCGAGATCCCCAAGGTGAGGCCCCAGGGGGCGAGGCGCGAGGTGCGCCCCGAGGCCTGGAGGTACCCGGCGGCGTCGGCTACGGCGAGGAACCTCTTATCGCCCCGGGAAAGCACCGATACGGCCCCGCTGCGCCGGAGTTCCTCCAGCGCCCCTTCGTCGGCCAGCGCCTCCCGCAGGCGCGCCGCGATCCCCGCGAGCCGATCCCTTATGCGGGGATAGCGGGGGAGATCCCTCTCCCGGAGGTGAAGGTAGCGCCGCAGATACTCGAGGTCCCGCTCCACCTCCTCCGCCGGCAGCAGGGGACGCAGCGCGAGCACGAGCCCCATAAGCCTCCCCGGGGCGAGGGAGTCCACCTCGGCGGGGAAGAGGATCACCGGCACCCCGACGAAGATCGCGTACCGCACCGCCTCGGGGAGGTCGACCCCCCGGACGAGGGGGTTGCCCCCGTGGGAGATACCCACCACGGCCCATACCTCCCCTTTGCGGAACCGTTCCCGGGCCTCCGCGTCGAAGTCCTCGTAAAGGAGGGCGGGGATCCCGGCGGCGCCCAGGGCCTCGACGGCCCGCTCGGCCCCGGCGCGGCCCTCCTCCTGGGACACGTAGACGAACGCCCCGGGCCCGGCCCGTTTCACGAGCTCCACGGTCCGCTCGAGGGCGGCCCCGAAGGACGCGACGCGTTCCTCCAGATCCACCACGTTCCGCAGGGAGGTGGTGTGGCGTTGGACCTCGAACCCCAGGAGCCGCTGGAAGAGGATCACCCTCTTGGTGCGGGGCTGGGCCGTGGCCGAGGAGACGACCAGCACGCCCCGGGGCCCCCTCCCCACCTCCCTCCCCTCCAACGCCGCCTCCACCTCCTCCGGGGAGAACCCGAGGATCGAGAGCAGCCGGTCCACGTTGCGCGACGCCTTAAGCAGCGAATCCACGTCGTCGACGAACACGAAGGGCCCCCGCCCCTCCGCATCGCGGACGGAGAAACCGCGCTGGACGAGCTCGGGGTTCCGTTGGAGGAAGGCGCTGGTGGTGATGAGGACGTCGAATTTCCCCTCCACGATCCGGTCCCGCTCGGATTTCTTGCCGGTGAAGGCGAGGACATCCTTCCCGGGCGCGAACGCGGC
>JAADIW010000009.1 GCA_013151115.1 Caldisericota bacterium | reverse complement strand
AGCGGGGGAGACCACGGGTGGGCCCGGTGAAGAGGGTACGGCCGCGATCCCGGCGGGAACGGGCGATACCGGGCCGGGGGAGGGCGGGACGATCTCCCCCGGCCCCATCCTCTCCCTCCGGGTCCCCCACCGCGTCTCCCTCCCCCCGGAGGACGCCGTGGACCTCGTCATCGGGATAAAGAACACCTCCCCGTATGAGGCGGAGGACCTCTCCATCGGGCTCGCGGGGCTCCCGCCGGGGATCCGTTCGGAACCGCTCACCGTGACGTCGCTCCCGCCCGGGGAGGAGATCGCGGTGCATCTGCCGCTCGCCTCCTCCGCGGCCACGGCCGGGCGATACCCGACGGAGGTGAGGGTCAGATATACCTTCTGCATCGATGACGATGCCTGCTTCAAATTCTCCCAGAGCGCGGCGTTCCTCCTGGTGGTGGCATCGGGGGGCGCCGGGGACGTGGCGAAGGGAAGCGGGTTCCCCTGGTGGCTCGTCCTCGGGGCCGGAGCGCTCGCGGTGCTGGCGCTGGTGCTGTTCCTCGGGAAGTGAATGGAGAGATACCTCCTCCTGGGACTCCTTCAGGGTATCACCGAGTTCCTCCCCGTAAGTAGCTCCGCGCACCTCGTCTTCGCCCAGGCCCTCCTCGGCCTGGATCCGCCCGGTGTCGTCCTGGAGGGAGCGCTTCACCTCGGGACGCTGTTCGCCGTCCTCCTTTATTTCCGCCGCGACATCTTTTCCCTCTTCGGGCGCGCCATCCGGGGCGATCCCGCGGGGCTGCGGTACCTCGGCCTGCTGGCGGTCGCGACCTTCCCCATCGCCCTGGGCGGCTTGCTGCTTCGGGAGCCGATAGAGAGGGCCTTCTCCTCCACCGGCGTCGCCGGGGGGCTCCTGATCGTCACGGGAGCGCTCCTGATCGTCGCCGGCGGCAAGTTGAACCGCGGGACGGCACGCTCCCTCGATCTCCCCCGGGCCGCGGCCATCGGCGGGGCACAGGCCCTCGCCCTGCTGCCCGGGATCTCCCGCTCGGGGGCCACCATCGCCGTGGGGGTGATCCTCGGCCTCGGGATCGGGGAAGCGGTGCGGTTCTCGTTCCTCCTCGCGATCCCCGCCATCGCCGGCGGGGGGCTCTTCTCCCTCCTCGGGGCCGGGAACGCGGGCCTCGACGCGGGGGAGGCATGGGGCATCGCCGGGGCCACGGCCCTCGCCAGCGGCCTCCTCGCGATCAGGTTCCTCCTCGCCGCCCTCGACCGCGGAAAGCTGTGGGCGTTCGGGCTCTACTGCCTCGTGGCGGGTACCTCGGCGCTCATCTTCCTGCGGTGACCTCGATCTCCTCCAGTGACCGGACCACACAGTCGGCGGCGGAGAGATCCGCGGCCGTCCCGCGGCCGGTGAGGACCCCCACGGTCAGCGAACACCCCGCCCGCTTCCCCGCGAGCACATCCTCGGCGGAGTCCCCCACCGCCACCGCCCGATCCGGGACCACCGCCAGGAGGGCACACGCCCGCCGGATCCCCCTGGGCGAGGGCTTGGGGACGCCGACGGCATCCAGCCCCACGACGACGTCCACCAGCTCGTCGAGGCCCACACGCCGCAGATGACGGGCCGCGGGCTCGGTGGAATCGTGGGTCACGACCGCCACTTTGCCGCCTGCCCTCTTGATCGCCACGAGCAGTTCCCGCGCCCCCGGGAGGAGCTCCAGATGTGCTTCCCACGGGAACTCGGCGTCCACTTCCGCGAACAGCGCCCGCACCCGTTCCCGGAGGTCCGGGAGGGGGCGATCGAGCGCCCCCGCGAGGAGCCGGGCGACGCGTTCTTCCACGTCCCGACGCGGGAGGTGGATCGCGCCGTTGAGATGCGCCTGCCCCGTCGCGGGATCGACCCCCATGGCCTCCAACAATTCGTCCCGCAGGCGCTCCGGTAGCCCGTATCGCCAGGCGAGCTTCTGCGCCCGGGCCTTCATCACCGCGACCCAGTGAGAGAACGAGAGGATGGTCCCGTCCTTGTCGAACACGAAGGCTTCGGCCTGCACGCCTTCCCCGCACGCCCTGACCCACATCACTGAGAAACATAGTATACGACGCGTGTTCGTGCCTCCTGGGGCGGAGCAGGTGACGAATGTCCCTTTTTCCACACCTTGACTACTGCATTGTAAGTTTTTATAGTGGCAACAACCCTGTAAAGGGCGAACCCGTCGTAAGGCGGGGGTGCAAAGCCACGGGCCCTGAACACGGATGGGCAACCGGGCTGCCAGGGTATAGACCTGGCAGCCCGGTTTTCTTTTAGGGCCCAGGAACGGGGGGTGATGGAATGCAGGTCACGCTGTACTTCGGAGAAGAGGACGAATACTTGATCCGTCTGGTGGACGAGAAGGCGCGGCGGGAACGCAAATCCCGTTCCGCGGTGGTTCTTTCCATCCTCGAGGAATACTTCGAGCGTGGCAAACGTCTGGGGGAAATCTTGGTGGACCTCAAAACGATAACGTTCGACAAGATCGAACAGGCCCTGGAAATACAGCGTCAGGAGGGGAACACGCGTCCCATCGGGCAGATCTTGATAGAGAAGGGCTGGACCGATCATTCCGCCGTGGAGAGAGCCCTCCGTATCCAGGAGAGGGTGAACCACAATTACGGCTAGGGCACGAGGGGGAAGGCGGACGTGGGGGCAGACCTTGAGGGACGCGGCTCTTGAAGAAAGACGCTGAGGCGCTGTGACGCAGCGACCGGCTTCTTTTTTCAAGTCCGCATCACTAGAGCCAAGGAGAGGGCCATGAAAAAGATGCCTTTGATCCTGGGGATTCTACTAATCGTTGCCGGCGCCACTTGCCAACTCGCGGCCCAGAGTGAGACCTTCGTGCTGGACTACACGGAGGGGATATGGATCGACGCCGACGATTCCCCCACCGGGCTCGGTACCAGCGAGATAAGGTGGGGGCAGACCTCCGGCCAACGGAGCGGTTACGAGTTCTTCGGGAGCACCCGACAGACGTTCGGGCCCGATGAGGAGTTCCTGATCGGGGAGTTTTGGCACTATAACTGGCCAGTTAGCCCCCCGACCATCACGTGGGCCCAGCTCCGGATCACCTTGCATTTCACCAATCCGCCCATATCCCCTGATCCCACGTTCACCTACGTGTTCCAACACGACGAGACCCCCAACGATCGCGATTCGTGCAGCGAGTGCGAATATTCACCGTGTTCCCGGCCCTGTCCGGACCGGGTTACGTTCCCCGATGCCTATGCCGAAGAGAGTTACCGGATCGGGGACAAGCTTTACACCCTTAAGATCTTGGGATTTAAGGACAGTTACCCCGGGGGAAACCCGGTCAGCGAGTTCATCACCCAGGAGCAGGAGAACAACCGGGCCTACCTGGTGGGGGTGATGACCTCCGTTTTGGTAGCCGAGCCCCAGATCCGGGTGGTGGAGAAGTACGTATCCCCCGACGGCGTGACCTGGTACGAGGCGGACAATCCCCCTGGCCCCACGGTAGCGGCCGGCGCCACCGTCTATTGGAAGTACATCGTCCAAAACACCGGCAACGTGACGCTCACCGATGTCACCGTCTTCGACGATAAACTCGGCGTGGTGGGTACGGTTGCCCAACTCGCCCCGGGCGACACCGCCACCTTCTACGCCCAGGACACCGCCATCGAAGGACAGTACACGAACACGGCCACCGCTGAGGGCTATTACAACGGGACCCGGTACGCCGACGACGTGGGGGACCCCGCGCATTACCAAGGGGTCTCCCCTTGCCCGAATTACACGGTCACATATCTGGGCCGGACGACATCCGGGGGCACCACCACCTTCACCTACCGGGTATCCGTCGCCGATGACCCCGCCCTAAGCCACTGGGTGCTGGGACTCCCGGAATGCATCACGGCTGATGACATCGTGTCCGCCGGACCGGGTTGGGACGGCACGGTCCACACGGACCCCACCACGGGCGTCAGGGGGATCAAGTTCGAGGTCTCCATAGATCCCGGGATGTCCGAGACCTTCACCGTGACCGTCCGCGGCACCGCCCTGGAGCAGGATGTGGAGTACGGGCTCAAGGCGGGCACCGTGATCTGCAAGGGGACCACGAAGGGGCCCTCGTGTCCGGTGTTGGAAGCGGACCTCGAAGTCCGAAAGACGTGTCACGACCTCGTGGCCGGCGCGAGCGGGCAGCTGGCTTATACCATCGTGGTCACGAACCACGGGCCGAACGAGGCCACCAATGTGGTGCTGACGGATACCCTCCCCAGCGGTCTCTCGAACGCCACCTACGAGGTAG
>JAADIW010000134.1 GCA_013151115.1 Caldisericota bacterium | reverse complement strand
GTGGAGGAGTTCGTGGCCGGGCGGGAACTCACCGCGGGGATCCTGGAGGGGGACAGGGGCACGCGGGTCCTTCCCATCCTCGAGCTCCGCCCCCGGGGGGAGGGGAGGCTGTTCGACTGGGCGGCCAAGTACACCCCGGGCGAGTGCGAGTTCATCTGCCCCGCCGGGCTTTCGCGGGAGGAGGCGCGGGCCGTGGAGGAGACGGCCCGGAGGGCGTTCGCGGCCCTGGGGTGCCGGGACCTCGCCCGGGTCGATATCCGGCTCTCCCCGGACGGGGTGCCGTACGTCCTCGAGGTGAACACGTTGCCCGGGATGACGGAGATGTCCACCTTTCCCCGCATGGCGGCCGCCGCGGGGATCTCCTACGGGGAGCTCGTGGAGGCCCTGCTCGCACGCGCCGTATCCCGGTTGCCGGCTTCCCATCGCATGGGGTAAAAACTCCCTCGGAGGTGATCCCGATGAAGCTCCGGTGGATCGGACACGCCTGCTTCCGCATAGAGGCCGGAGATGGTACGACGATAATCATCGATCCCTACGACGAATCCGTGCCATATAAGGCCCCGGAAGGGCCGGCGGACATCGTCCTCTCGACCCACGATCACTTCGATCACAACGCGGTGAACCGCGTGAAGGGGAACCCCCAGGTGATCCGGGGCGTGGGGGAATGGGAGATAAAGGGGATCAAGATCCGGGGCATCCCCGCTTATCACGACGAGAAGGGGGGCAAGGACCGCGGCCGGACGACCGTGTTCCGCCTCACGGTGGACGGGGTGGTGCTCGCACACTTCGGGGACCTCGGCCACGTGATCACCGCCGAACAGGAGCGCCCCCTCCAGGACGCGGAGGTGGCGCTGATCCCGGTGGGCGGCTATTACACCATCGGGCCCAAGGAGGCGTTGGAGACGATCCGGCTCCTCCCCAACCTCAAGGTGATCGTCCCCATGCACTACAAGACCGAGCTCATCAAGGATTGGCCCATCGTGGGCGTGGAGGAGTTCCTGGAGCTCGTGGACATCCCCGTGAGGAAGATCGACTCCTGCGAGGTGGAGATCACCCGGGAGGCGCTCCCCGAGCGGAAGGAGGTGTGGGTCCTCAAACATGCCTGAGATATCGGCGCGCGCGGCCCAGGCCCCGGCGTCCCCCATCCGCCGCCTCGTGCCCCTGGCGGACGCGGCGAAGCGCCGGGGGAAGAAGGTCTATCACCTGAACATCGGCCAGCCCGACATCCCCACCCCGGAGCCGTTCCTGCGGGGGATCCGGGAGGCCCCGGTGGAGGTGCTCGCCTACTCGCCCTCCCAGGGCATCCGCGGGGCGGTGGAGGCGATGCGGGCCTATTACGCCGAATGGGGCCTAGAGCTCTCGCCCGACGAGCTGATCATCACGCAGGGGGGGTCGGAGGCGGTGCTCTTCGCCCTGAACGTCGTCTGTGACCCCGGCGACGAAGTCCTCGTCCCCGAGCCCTTCTACCCGAACTACAACGGGTTCGCCCGGCTGGCGGAGGTGGAGCTCGTCCCCATCACCACCGGCCGGGAGGAGGGCTTCCACCTCCCGCCCGCGGAGGAGATCGAGCGCCTCATCACCCCCCGGACCCGGGCCATCCTCTTCTCCAACCCCGGCAATCCCACCGGGGTCGTGTACACCGAGGCGGAGATGGAGATGCTGGTGGAGATCTCGCTGCGTCACGACCTCTTCCTCGTGGCCGACGAGGTCTACCGGGAGTTCGTGTACGAGGGGCGGCACGTCTCGGTCCTCTCCTTCCCCGAGATCCGGGACCGGGCGATCCTGGTCGACTCCATTTCCAAACGCCTCTCGGCCTGCGGGGCGCGGCTCGGGGTGTTCGCGTCGCGGAACCCGGAGGTCATGGCCGGCGCGCGCCGGTGCGCCATGGCCCGGCTCTCCCCTCCCACCATGGAACAGTACGGCCTCATCGCCTTCATGGCCGATCCCCGCCACCGGGAGATCGTCGCGGGGATGGTGGAGGAGTACCGCCGCCGCCGCGCCGTACTGTGCGAGGAACTGGCGAGGATACCGGGCGTTGTGTTCCGGGAACCTGAGGGGGCGTTCTACGTGATGCTCGGGCTCCCCGTGGACGACGCGGAGGAGTTCGTGAAGTTCATGCTCACCGATTTCCCCGGCGAGGAGACGGTGATGCTCGCCCCCGGCGAGGGGTTCTACCGTACCCCCGGGCTCGGGCGCGACGAGGCCCGGATCGCCTACGTGCTCAAGGCGGATGACCTCGCCCGGGCCTGTGCGCTCCTGCGCGAGGGGCTCGAGCTCTACCAGCGGACCGGGGAGCGGGTACGCGGGTGAAGCGCCGGGTCCGGCTCGACCAGCTCCTCGTGGAGCGGGGCCTGGCCGAGTCACGTGCCAAGGCCCAGGCCCTGATCCGTGCCGGGCGGGTACGTGTGGACGGCCGTATCGTGGACAAACCCGGGGCGCCCGTCCCCGCGAACTCGGGGATAACGGTCACGGAGCGGCCCCGTTACGTCTCACGGGGCGGGGACAAGCTCGAGACCGCCCTGAGGGCGTTCGGCGTCGATCCCCGCGGCAAGGTCTGCCTCGATATCGGGGCCTCCACCGGCGGATTCACGGACTGTCTCCTCCAGCACGGGGCCGCGCGGGTCCACGCGGTGGACGTGGGGAAGGGACTCCTCCACTGGAAGCTCCGGAACGACCCCCGGGTGGTGGTGCACGAGGGGCTCAACGCCCGATACCTGCGCCCCGAGGACATCGGCGAACCGGTGGAGCTCGCCACCGTCGATGTCTCCTTCATCTCCCTCCGCCTCATCCTCCCCGCGTTGCGCGGGATCGTGGTCCCGGCGGGGGACGTGATCGCGTTGGTCAAGCCCCAGTTCGAGGCCGGG
The DNA here is from genome assembly GCA_013151115.1 of Caldisericota bacterium. GTDB lineage: Bacteria > Bipolaricaulota > Bipolaricaulia > Bipolaricaulales > Bipolaricaulaceae > UBA3571. Next base: position 271 of record JAADIW010000134.1, on the reverse strand, counting down.
CGGGAGAAGGTGGGGCGGGGGGGCGTGGTGCGGGACCCGGTGGTCCACCGCGAGGTGCTCACCGGGATCGCGCGGTTCGCCGTGGAGGAGCTGCGTTGGTCCGTGGCCGGCGCGGTGCGCTCCCGCCTGCTCGGTCCGGCGGGGAACGTCGAGTTCTTCCTCCACCTCCTCCCCCGTCCCGACGCTTCCGTCCCCCTCGATTGGGACGCGGTGGTCCCGCCCCCGGGGGAGGGTTGATCCCGGATCCGCGTTTGCGGGCGGCCCGGGGCTG
>JAADIW010000072.1:21938-26292 GCA_013151115.1 Caldisericota bacterium | reverse complement strand
GAGCCCCTCGGTGGTGATGTTCTCGGCGAACGCCCCCGTGGGGACCGCGATCCCGTGCCTGGCCTCGAAGGCCCGGATCTCGGCCCGGTCGAGGAGGCTCACCTCTCGTCCCGGGGTACCGGCGTGGGCGTCCCCCACCACCCCTACGCCCACCCGACACTCGATCTCGGGCACCGGCCGCTTGGGGGTGCCCTTGCGCTCGCTCACGTTCACCGAGATCACGCGCGGTCCCTGGTCCATCGTCCGCTCTTCCCCCCGGTTTTCTCCAGGAGCACGATCTCCTTGATCGCCGCCCCCGGCGCCCGGGACTTGCACATGTCGTAGATGGCCAAGAGGGCCGCGGTGCAGGCGGCCATGGCCTCCATCTCCACCCCCGTCTTCCCGGTGCAGTGGACCTCGGCATAGACGGTGATCCCCCCTTGCTCCGCCTCGAACCGGATGTCCACCGCCTCCAGCCCGGGGAGGGTGTGGCAGAGGGGGACCAATTGCGGGGTGAGCTTAGCCCCCATGATCCCCGCCACCTGGGCCACGGCGAGAACGTCCCCCTTCTCTATCCTCCCCTCGATCACATCCTGGAGTACCTCGTGCGGGAGCTCTATCCGGCCCGCCGCCAGGGCGGCCCGCCTCGTGGGGGGCTTGTCCCCCACGTCCACCATCCGCACCGGCCTCCGCAACGGTTCCCCGCTCAAACGCCCTCCTTTCCCGGGTTATGATACCGCCCGGAGGGGAACGAGATGGTCAAGGGGCTGTTGCTGGTGGGTGCGCTTTTCTTCTCGGTCTCGGGCGTGCCCCTTGCCGCGGCGGAACTGGTGCTCGCCACCACCACCTCCACCTACGACACCGGGCTCCTGGACGCGCTGAACCGGGCGTTCGAGGGGATGTTCGGGGCCAAGGTCAAGGTCATCGCCGTGGGGACCGGGGCGGCGCTGGAGCTCGCCAAGCGGGGGGTGGTGGATCTCGTCCTGGTGCACGCCCGTCCATTGGAGGACCGTTACCTCGCGGAGGGCTGGGTGATCAACCGCCGCGACGTGATGTTCAACGACTTCGTGGTGGTGGGGCCGCCCGGCGATCCCGCGGGGGTGAAGGGGGCCTCGACCGCCGTGGAGGCCTTCCGCCGCATCGCCGCCGCCGGGGCGCGGTTCATCTCCCGGGGGGACAACTCCGGTACCCACTTCAAGGAGCGGGAGATCTGGCGGGCGGCGGGGCTCGAGCCCGGGGGACGGTGGTACCTCCTCTCCGGCAAGGGAATGGGCGACACCCTGGTGCAGGCCAGCCTCATGAGCGCCTATACCCTCACCGACCGGGGGACCTTCCTGGCCATGCGGGACAAGCTCCGTCTGGAGATCGTGGTGGAGGGACCGGTGAAGGGCGGTGACCCCATGCTCGTGAACCCCTACGGCATCATGGCGGTGAACCCCGCTCGGTTCCCGGACCGGAACTATATCCTGGCCATGGCCTACATCGGTTTCATCACCTCCCCGGAAGGGCAGCGGATCATCCGGGAGCTCGTCGTGGACGGCGAGCCCCTCTTCCACCCCACCGCCCTGAAGCAGAGGCCCGACTTCTCCGAATACGTGCCCCGTGATTGGAGGGGGGGATGAGCGAGATCTTGGGAAGCGTGGAGGGGGCGTTCTCGCTCCTTTTCCACCCGGACCGGTACCTCCTCAGCACGATACTCGTCTCCTTCAAGGTCTCGGGGGTGGCGCTCCTCCTTTGTTTCCCCGTCTCCGCGGCCATGGCGGCGGCCATCTCCCTGGGGAGGTTCCCCGGGAGGGGAACGGTGAAGCTCCTGGTGCGCACCGCCATGGGGCTCCCCTCGGTGGTGGTGGGGCTCCTGGTGCTCCTCATCCTGAGCGAAGCGGGGCCGTTCAAGGGGCTCCTCTGGACCCCGGGGGCGATGGTGATCTCGCAGCTGGTGCTCATCACCCCCCTGGTCCTCGGGGTGATGATCTCCTCCCTGGAGGGGGTGAGCCGGAGGGTGGCCGAGGCGGCCCACGTCCTGGGGGCGAACCGCCTCCAGGTGGTCTGGGCGGTGATACGGGAGGCGCGAACCGGGTTCCTCACCGCCGCCGTGGCCGGGTTCGGACGGGCCATCGCCGAGGTGGGATCGGTCCTGATCGTGGGCGGGAACATCGCCTGGGCCGACGGCACCTCCTACACCCGTACCCTCACCACGGCCATCGTGGTGGAGTCGCGTAAGGGGAACTTCGAGACGGCGCTGGCGTTCGGCATCGTGTTGATGGTACTGGTCCTCGGGGTCAACCTCGTCCTGAGCCTTCTCGGACGCCCCGGGGAGGCGAGGTGAGAGCGGTCCTCGTCGCCCGGGATCTCCGTTTCCGCTACGGCCGCCACGAGGCCCTCCGGGGGGTCGACCTCGCGGTCCGCCGGGGGGAGGTCCTCGCGGTGGTGGGGCCGAACGGGGCGGGGAAGACCACCCTGTTCCGGATCCTCACCTTCTACCTACGCCCCCAGCGGGGTTCGGTGGAGTACTTCCTCGACGGCCGGCCGACCCCGGCGTGGGAAGCCCGGCGGCGAATCGCCGCCGTCTTGCAGGAGCCCTCTCTTTTCTCCACCGACGTCTTCGGGAACGTGGCCTACTCCTCCTGCGGGCCCCGTGGCGGGAGCGGCTCCACACCCGCCTCGCCCGGGGGCTCCGGCGCCTGGGGCTCACCCTGGCCCGATCCGCCATCGAGGAGCGGGTGGGGGCGGCGCTGTGCACGGTGGGTCTCGGGGGGTTCGAGGGGCGACGGGCCTCGTCCCTCTCCCGGGGCGAGGCCCAGCGGGTGGCCCTGGCACGGGCGCTGGTGCTCGAGCCCGAGGTGCTTTTCCTGGACGAGCCCACCGCGAGCCTGGATCCCGAGAGCGCCGCCATCGTGGAGGGGGCCGTCCGCAGGTTGGGTGACGAGGGCCGGACCGTCCTCTTCACCACCCACGACCCCGCCCAAGCCCGGCGGCTGGCCGATAGGATCGTGCGCCTGGTGGCGGGGCGGATCGTGGGGACGGTGGAGCTCACCAGGGCCGGGGGATCAGCTCCGCCTCCACCGCCTCCCCCTTGGGGATGAACTCCACCTCCTCGGGGACCTCCAGGATCCCGTCGGCGGAGACCAGCGTGGAGAGGCGGCTGGAGCCCCCCGGGAGGGGCGTCACCGTGACGCCATCGGCGCCCCCCTCCACCTTCACCCGCACGAACTCCCGGATCCCCAACGGGGAGCGGACCCGCCGCGTGAGCACCCCCTCCACCCTCGCGCCCCGCGCCAGGGGGACCCCGTAATAGGCCTCGAACAGGGGGCGCAGAAACTGCACGACGGAAACCCACAGGGAGACCGGGTATCCGGGGAGCCCCAGGACCGGCCTCCCCGCCACGATGCCGAACAGGGAGGGCTTCCCGGGGGCCATGGCCACGCCGTGGAAGAGGATCTCCCCCAGGCGGGAGAGGAGCCCCGGGGTGTGATCGCCCCGGCCCTTGGAGGACCCGGCGCAGATACAGATGAGGTCGTGATCCCCTTCCAGGGCCCCGCGCAGGGCCCGCTCCAGGAGTCCCGGCTCGTCGGGGACGATGGGGTGGATCACGGCTTCCCCGCCCCACAGTTCCACGTACGCGCGGAAGATGATGGAGTTCGTCTCGTACACCTCGCCCTCCCCGAGCGGGGCGCCCGGGGGGACGAGTTCGGAACCGGTGGGGATGAAGAGGAGCCTGGGCCTGCGCTTCACCCACACCGTTTCGTTCCCGGTGGCCAAGCAGGCGGCGACGGCCTCGGGGGTGAAGATCCCGCCCGCCGGCACCACGGTGGCCCCTTCGGGATAATCCTCGCCGGCGGCGCGCACGTGATGCCCCGGGGTCACGGCCCGGCGCACCTCGATCCCCCCCGGGACCACGTCCGCCTCCTCCACGGGCACCACGGCGTCGTAGGGCGGGGGGATCGGGTCCCCCGTGTCCACGGGGAGGAACGCCCCCGACTCGAGGGAGACGGGCGAAGAGGGCTTGGCGCCGAAGGTGTCGGCGCTACGCACCGCGTAGCCGTCCATGGCGGCGCAGGGGGCGGGCGGCAGCGGCCTCCGGGCCCGCACCTCCCGGCTGGCCACCCGCCCCAGGGCGTCCCGGGCGTGGACCTCCTCCTCCCGGGGGGCGAGGACCCCGAGCTCCCCGCAGGCCTTTAGGAACCGCTCACGTGCCTCGGCAAGGGGGATGAGCGCGAGGTACCGCTTCCTCACCATAGCTCCACCCACACGGCCGTCCCGGCCTCCAGGCCCTCGGTGTCCTCGGGTATCTCGATGAGGCCGTGGGCGCGGGCGAGGCTGGATATCACCGCCGACTCGGCGATGATGGGCACGGCCCGGTGGCCCCCGTCCGCCC
>JAADIW010000072.1:0-21927 GCA_013151115.1 Caldisericota bacterium | reverse complement strand
CCCGCCTCCCCTTGGCCGAGGGGACGTTTTCGGCGAGGTCGGCCCGGATCCGGGGGCGCGGCAGGGGATTGGCCATCCCCAGGAGCCGCTCCACCAGGGGTACGATCACCTTGGCCCCCACCACGAACGCCGAGACGGGATGTCCCGGACAGCCTATCACCGGCTTCCCCGCCACGCGGGCGACGATAGTGGGCTTGCCCGGCTTCATCCGCAGCCCGTGGAGGAGCACCTCCCCCAGCTCCTCCAGGACGGCCAGGGTCACATCCCGGGTCCCCACCGAAGACCCCCCCGAGATCACCACGAGGTCCGCCTCCTCCAACGCCGCTTCCAGGGCGTCCCGGAGGCCCTCCTCGGAGTCGGGGACGATGCCACGCCGCGTGGGCATCGCCCCGGCGCCGGCGAGGAGGGAGTCCAGGGTGTAGGAGTTGATGTCCCGGACCTGGCCGGGACCGGGATGGGCGTCCGGGGGCACGATCTCCTCCCCGGTGGCCACGATGGCGGCCCGGGGGCGACGGACCACCGGGACCTCGGCGATCCCCAGGCCCACAAGGGCCCCGATGTCCTGGGGACGGAGTCGATGTCCCGGGGGGAAGAGCACCTCCCCCGCGGCGATATCGTCCCGGGGGCCGAGCACGTTCTCGCCGGGGGCGACGGCGGAGTATACGAGGATCGCGTCGCCGTCCACTTCGGTTTCCTCCACCATCACCACCGCGTCGGACCCTTCGGGGAGGTAGCCGCCGGTGGGGATGGCCATGGCCTCCCCCTCGCCCAACGGCCCCGGCGGGGGTGCCCCGATCCGGATCTCCCCCACCAGCGTCAGCCGCGCGGGGTCCGCCTCGCTCGCCCCGAAGGTGTCGGCGGCGCGGACGGCGTACCCGTCCATGGTGGACCGGGGGAATCCCGGGAGGTCCTCGGGCGCCCGGAGCTCCCGTGCCAGGACCCTTCCACACGCCTCCGCGGTGGGGACGTCCTCGGCCTCCCGCAGGGGCCGAAACGCATCCCGGATCAAGCGAAGTGCCTCGGGAAGCGTGATCATCCGCAGCATCCTCAACCTCCGAGCTCGTCCATCCCGGTGCGGGTGGGGGCTTCGTGCCAGCGGTGGCCCGGGGGTTTGCCCGCGATGGCGGCGGCGAACGCCTCCCGGACCCGATCCAGTTCCCCTCGTCTCAGCGCATCGCGGAGGGGGATCCCCATATCCGAGGCCAAGCACGGCCGGAGCTCCCCCGTGGCCGTCACCCGCAGGCGATTGCACCCCGCGCAGAAGGGGCGCGAGATGGCGGTGATGAAACCCACCTTCCCCGGCAGGCCCTCGGCCCGGAAGTAGCGGGCCGGCCCGCCCCCGCCCGCTTCGTCATCGGGGATGAGGGGTAATTCCCGGGCCAAGCGCTCCCGGATCTCCCCGGCCCCCACGAAGGATCGGCGCCAAAACCCGTCCCGCACTGCCTCCCCCACCGGCATGAGCTCGATGAACCGGAGCACGAATCCCCGTTCAAGCGCGAAACGCGCGAGGTCCGGGATCTCGTCGTCGTTCACGTCCCGCATGATCACCGCGTTTATCTTCACCGGGGTGAGGCCCACCTCCGCCGCCCGATCGATGCCCGCGAGCACCGCCGCGAGATCCCCACCCCGGGTGATGGCCCGGTAACGTCCGGGCCTCAGGCTGTCCAGGCTCACGTTCACCCGGTCGAGCCCCGCCCGCGCGAGCTCGCGGGCCAGGGGGGCGAGGCGGGTCCCGTTGGTGGTCATGGAGAGGTCCACCGGGTCGCACCGCTCCCGCAGGAGCTCCACCAGCCGCGCGATGTCCCGCCGCAGGAGCGGCTCCCCCCCGGTGAGGCGCACCCGCCGCACCCCGAACTCCGACGCCACGCACGCCACTTCCACGATCTCCTCGAAGCTCAGGACCTCCTCCTTGGTATCCAGGCGAGGGGACGCGGACCGACAGTAGATGCAGCGCAGGTCACATCGGTCCCCCACCGATATCCGGAGGTAGGTGATCTCCCGGCCGAGCCTATCGCGCATGTCCTCTCCTCAGCTCGAAGACCGCGTGGCCGAGCATCGGGACGATGAGCTCCTTCAGCGCCAACGAGACCCCGTGGGGGGAACCGGGGAGGGCGAAGACGAGCTTCCCGTTGGCGATGCCGGCGGTGGCCCGCGAGAGCAGCGCCCGGGGGCCGATCTCCACGAAGCTCAACCGACGGAAGGCCTCCCCGAACCCCGGGAGCTCCCGCTCCAGGAGGGGGGATATGGCCTCGGGGGTGACGTCCCGGGGGGCGATGCCGGTCCCCCCGTTGAGGATCACAACGTCCACCCCTGGGTCCGCCAGGGCCTCCTCCAGCGCCGTCCGGATCCGCTCCGGCTCATCGGGGACCACGGTGTACCCCCTGACATCGTGGCCGGCCCGCCGGAGGGCCTCCGCGATCAGACGGCCGCTTTCGTCGGTCTCGGGGGCGCGGGTGTCGCTCACCGTGATGATGCGACATCCGACCTTCGCCACCGCGAAGCGCTCGTGGTCGTGCATGCCGGTGTCGAGTATATGGGCTCCGCCGCTCCGGGCTCCAGGGGGCAGCAACGCGTGGGGAATCCGCCGTTGTGAAAGAGAACTTCCGCACTTAGAATGCGGTTCCGATGCGCGATCACCGCGAACTCGGCTCGCTCCTCCGGCGTCTCAACGGGAAGGGGTACGGGGCGTACCGGGAGATCGGTGGGGGCTGGAGATTCCCCGGGTTCCTCCTGTTCGTGGATCACGTGCAGGGGGACCCGTTCGCGACCCCGAGCCGACTCCGCGTGAGGGTCCCCATGGAGGTGGCCGGGATCCCCCGGGATTTCTACCGCAACAGGTCCCGGAAGATCGCCTTGGAGGATTTCCTCGTGCGGGAACTCGCCCGCTGGATCCCCCGGCTGACCAAGGGGAACCGGGGCTCCGGCCACTCGGGCAGGTTCTCGGTGGTGGCCTTCGGCCAGTGCATCCTCCACCGTACCGCCGTCTGTGTCACGGAGGAACACGTGGAGGCGATCCTGTCGGTAGGTCTCCCCGCGGCGGGGCGGCGGATCCTCGGCCACGAAGCGGCGGAGATGTTCCTCACGGAGCTCCCGGCCCTGGTGCGGCAGGCCCTCACCTTCGGGAGCCTGGACAAGGCGGCGGTCCGGGAACACGTGGCCTGTGGCGAGGACGCCGAGGCCCTGCGGGAACAGCTCGGGGAGAAGGGGCTGGTGGCGTTCGTGGCCGAGGGGGCGGTACTGCCCCGGGAGTCGGGGGTTTCCGACCGGCCCCTCCGGGAGGGGGTGGTGCCCTTCGTCCCCCCGCCCTCTCTCACCGTGACCCTGGAGCGCCCGAACCGCGGGCCGATCCGGGGGATGGGAATTCCGGAGGGGGTGACCCTGATCGTGGGGGGCGGCTACCACGGCAAATCCACCCTGCTCTCCGCCCTGGCCCAGGGCGTATACAACCACATACCCGGCGATGGCCGCGAGTACGTGGTGACCCGGAGGGAGGCCGTGGTGATCCGCGCCGAGGACGGCCGGTTCGTGTGTGGGGTGGACATCTCCCCGTTCATCGACAACCTCCCCAACGGGATCGATACGAGCAACTTCTCCACCCAGAACGCCTCCGGCTCCACCTCCCAGGCGGCGAACATCATGGAAGCCCTGGAGGCCGGGGCCCGGGTGCTGCTAGTGGATGAGGACACCTCGGCCACCAACTTCATGATCCGGGACGAGCGCATGCAGGAACTCGTGGCCAAGGAGAAGGAGCCCATCACCCCCTTCTTGGACAAGGTCGTGCCCCTCTACCGTGATTACGGGGTGAGCTCGGTCCTGGTGATGGGGGGCTCGGGGGACTACTTCGAGGTGGCCGACACGGTGATCATGATGGATGCGTACCGCCCGGTGGACGTGACCGCCCGGGCGAAGGAGATCGTGCGCAAATACCCCCTCAAGCGGCGACCGGAGGGAGGGGAGCGTTTCGGGCCTATCCCCAGACGCGTCCCGGATCTGTCCTCGATCCGTGCCCGCACCCCCAAGGGGAAGCTGAAGATCCGGGCCACAAAGATGGCGATCCAGCTCGGCAACTCCGTGATCGATCTCTCCCGGATCCATCAGATCGCCGAGGTCCCCCAGGCCCGGGCCATCGGGTACATCCTGGCCTACCTCTCCGAGAACGCCCGGAGGTTCGCGGGGAAACCCCTGGCGGAGATCCTGGATCGGGTGGAGCACACGTTGGAGGAGGAGGGCCTCTGGCCCTTCCTCCCGGCGCGGTACGGCGATCTGGCGGCCCCGCGCCGGTTCGAGATCGCCGCCGCCCTCAACCGCCTCCGTACCCTGCGCTTGACGTGACCCCGGGCGTAAGTCGGTCCGCGAAGCACGTGCGGGGAGGCCTCGGCGCCGAGAGGTGAGAGCGAATCCCGTGGGGAATGATCAGGACTGGGGTACCACCAGTATGGGGCAGGGGGCGTTCTCGATCACCCGTTCCGTCACCGGTCCGATCAGGATGCGCCGCGGGCCACGATGCCCCACCTTGCCGATGATGATCAGGTCGACCCCGTGGGACCTGGCGAACTCCACGATAACCCTGTGGGGCACCCCCTGGGCGATGGTGCCCCGGAACTCCACCCCCTCCCTCCGGGCCAACTCCTCCATGTACCCCAGCGCGTTCTCCCCCTCCCGTCGGAAGGATTCCTCCACTTCCCGGGCCTCCTTCTTGAAGAACGACGACAAGAGCTTGGCGTTGTCGGGGTCCACCACGTAAAGGCCCAGCACCGTGAACCCCAAGGCCTTGGCGAGGCGGATCCCGTACTCGGCGGCCTGCATGGACCACCTCGAGGCATCCACCGGGATCAACGCCTTGGTGAAAGGTCTCTCTCCCTTCATCTCCCCCTCCCCTTCTTCAGGAGCTTCATCTGGAAGATGGTCTCCCGCTCCACCTCCTCCAACCGGCCCTCGATGTAGCGGATGGTCTCCTCGTAACCGGGGATGAAGATGTTCTCCAGGGCGTTCACGCGTCGCTGTGTTTTCTTGAGTTCCACCGCCAGATGCCAGGCGGTCCGTTCCGTCTCCGCCAGGTGCAGTATCACCTCCAGGGCCGCGTGGAACCGCCGCAGGGCTTCGTCCAGGGCGTGGGAGGTCCCCAGCAGGCCGAATTGGGGTTGTAGCTCCAGGATCTGGCGTTCCAGTATGGGAATGGGCACCCCCATGACGCTCCTCTCCCGCAGGGCGATCCGGGCCTCGGCAGCACAGGCCAGGGCCGCCCGCCGTACCTGGTCCCGGCCGAGCTCCGCCATCGCCTCCCGCAGCACCCGGTACGCCTGGGCCAGCGCCTCGTTCGCCCGGCGTCGACAGGCCTCGGCGTCGTCGATGATGTGCAGGAGCTCGCTCACCAGCACCTCCCGCTTCTCCTCCAGGAGTTCGTGGCCATTCCTCGCGATGGCCAATTGCTCCTTCAGCTCGAGGAGACTCGATTTGGTAGGGGGGACGTCCAAGATCATCCCTTCACTCCCAGGGGTGGTAGTACTTGTCGATCTGCTCCCGCTTCAGCCGGGGGAGTTCCTCCACCGGCAGCAGCCCCAACGCCCTCCATCCCAAGTCCAGCGTTTCCTCGATGGTGCGGTTCGCGTCGCCCTGGTTCAGGAACTCCTGTTCGAAGAATTCGCCGAAGCGAAGGTATTTCCTGTCCACACTGGATAGCTCCTCCTCCCCGATGATGGCGGCGATGTTGCGGATCTGTTGCACCCTAGCATAGCTGGCATAAAGCTGGTTGGCGAGGTTGGGGTGGTCCTCCCGGGTGTACCCCTCCCCGATCCCGTCCTTCATCAGACGGGAGAGGGAGGGGAGCACGGCGATGGGGGGATAGATCCCCTGTTGGTGGAGCTTGGGGTCCAGGACGATCTGGCCCTCGGTGATGTAGCCGGTGAGGTCGGGCACGGGGTGGGTGATGTCGTTGTTGGGCATGGTGAGTATGGGGATCTGGGTGATGGAGCCCTTGGAACCCTCTATCCTCCCCGCCCGTTCGTAGATGGAAGCGAGGTCGCTGTAGAGGTAACCGGGATAGCCCTTGCGGGTGGGGACATCTCCCCGGGCGGTGGCCACCTCCCGCAGGGCCTCACAGTAATTGGTCATGTCGGTGAGGATCACCAACACGTGTTTATCGCGATCGAAGGCCAGGTACTCGGCCACGGTGAGGGCCACCCGGGGGGTGATGGTCCGCTCGATGGAGGGATCGTCCGCCAGGTTGAGGAACATCACCACGTTCTCCAGGGCCCCGGATTCCCGGAAGCTCTCCCGGAAGAAGGCGGCCTCGTCGTGTTTCACCCCCATGGCGGCGAACACGATAACGAACTCCGACTCCTCCCCGGGGATGGTGGCCTGGCGTACGATCTGGGCCGCGAGGCGGTTGTGGGGGAGGCCGCTGGTGGAGAAGATGGGAAGCTTCTGGCCCCTGATCAGCGTGTTCATACCGTCTATGGCGGAGATCCCCGTCTGGATGAAGTTCTCCGGGTAGAGACGGCTGGCGGGGTTGATGGGGGAGCCGTTGATGTCCCTCTCCTCCCCCCCGATGGGGGGCGGGCCCCCGTCGATGGGCCGGCCGGTGCCGTCGAAGACGCGGCCCAGCATCTCATCCGAGACCTTTACCGTCATGGGCTCGCCGGTGAACCGCACCCGGGCCCGTTTGGTGGAGATGTCCCCGGTGCCCTCGAAGACCTGGATCACGGCCCGGTCCCCGTCCACGATCAGGACCCGGCCCCGGCGCACCTCCCCGGAGGCGGTCACCACCTCGGCAATCTCCCCGTAGCCCACGCCCTTCACCCCGCGGACGAAGACCAACGGGCCGCTGACCTCCTCCACCCCGAGATACACCCGTCGGCTGGTCACGGCCATCACGACCTCACCTCCCTCGGCCGGGGAATCTCCTTCTCCAGGGCGTCGAACTCGGCGTCCATCCGCTCCCGCAACGCCTCCAATTCCTCTAGCTTGTCATCGGGGATCTCGTGGCGGGCCGCGAGGAGGGCCCGGTTCACCTTCATCCCCTGGATCCGGTACACCGGGAGACCCTGCCGCACCAGATCCCGGGCCCGATCCTCGTAGTGCATTAGGAGCTCCAATAGCTTGAGCTCCTTCTCGGGGGTGGAGTAGCGGTCGACGGGGTCCAGGGCGTTCTGTTGCAGGAATCCCTCCTTGATCATGGCGGCCACGTGCAGGACGAGGCGCTGCTCATCGGGCAGGGCGTCGGGGCCGATGATCTGGACGATCTTCTGGAGCTCATTCTCCCTGGCCAGGATGGAGAGGGCCCGCTGCCGGAGTCCCCGCCAATCCACCCCGTATTTGCCCTCCCACCATGGGGCGATGTCGTCCACGTACTCGCTGTAGGAATCGATCCAGGAGACGGCCGGGAAGTGCCGGGCGAAGGCGAGCCTCTTGTCCAGGGCCCAGAACGCGCGGACGAACCTCTTGGTGTGTTGGGTCACCGGCTCGGTGAAATCGCCCCCGGGAGGGGAGACCGCCCCGATGATGGTCACGGAGCCGTAGCGATCATCCGCCACCTTGCCGTAGCCGGCCCGCTCGTAGAACTCCGCCAGGCGGGCCGGGAGATACGCCGGGAAGCCCTCTTCCACCGGCATCTCCTCCAAGCGTCCGGCGATCTCCCGCACCGCTTCGGCCCAACGGGAGGTGGAGTCGGCCATCAGGGCCACGTGGTATCCCATGTCCCGAAAGTACTCGGCGATGGTCACCCCGGTGTAGATGGAGCTCTCCCTGGCGGTGACCGGCATGTTAGAGGTGTTGGCGATGAGGATGGTCCGCTCCATCAGGGGCCGACCGGTGCGGGGGTCCTGGAGTTCGGGGAACTGGCGCAGCACGTCGGTCATCTCGTTGCCCCGTTCCCCGCAGCCGATGTAGATGATCACGTCGGCATCGGACCAGGAGGCGAGCTGGTGTTGCAACACCGTCTTCCCGGCCCCGAACCCCCCGGGGATGGCCGCGGCCCCGCCCTTGGCCAGGGGGAAGAAGATGTCCAGGACCCGCTGCCCGGTGATCAAGGGCACGGAGGGCTTCAGCCGTTCCTTCAGGGGGTGGGAACGCCGCACCGGCCAGCGGCGCATGAGCTTCACCTCCCGCTCCCCGTCCCCGGTCGCGATGACCGCGATGGTCTCGGTGACGGTGTACTCGCCCTCCGGGGCGACCCGTATCACCTTCCCCGCAACCCCCTCAGGGACCACGATCCGGTGTTCCAGGAGGGGCGTCTCCCGCACTGTCCCCAGGATGTCCCCGGGCTTCACCTCCGCCCCCGGGGAGACGTTGGGGACGAAGGGCCATTTCCGCTCCCGATCCAGGGTGGGAACTTGGAGGCCCCGGCGCAGGAAGGCCCCCTGCTTCTCGCGCATCACGTTCAAGGGGCGGCCGATCCCGTCCAGGACCTGCCCCACCAAACCCGGCCCGAGCTCCACCGCCAGGGGGCTCCCGGAGCGGTAGACGGGCATCCCGGGCTTGATGCCGGTGGTGTCCTCGTAGACCTGGATCGTGGCCACGTCCTCTTCCAGGGCGATGATCTCCCAGGCCAGGCGCTCCTCGGACACGTAGACGAGCTCCATCATGCTGGCCTCGGCCATCCCCGAGGCCTTGACCACGGGCCCGTTGATGTAGGTCACCGTGCCGCTCTCCTCCGGTGGCATCAACCATCACCCCCTTCCGCCGGGGAGAAGACCCTCTCCTGGAGGAGCCGCTCCAGGCGGGGCCGCAGCTCCCGCAGGACCTGGGAGATGGAGCCGTCGAACTGGATCCCCCTCTCCGGGAGTTCCACGATGATCCCGCCCCGGATATCGCTCTCCCGGAATTCCACCGTCGCGACCCCCGCCTCCGATAGGGATCGACGGAGGTCGTCCCGATAGCGTTGGAGGTCCTCCCGGGAGAGGTAGACGACCGCCCTTGCCGTCCCCTCGGCGGCCACGGCGGCCCGGGCGAACTCCACGAGACCCCGTAGGTACTCCGGCCCGCCCTCCCGGCAGCGCCGCACGAGTTCCTCTTCCAGTGAGGAGAGGAGATCGGCCACGATGGCGGCTTTTTTCGCCAGGAGTTCCTCCCGGAATTCCAATTCCGCCTGGGAGACGAGGCGGCGGTGGGCACGCGTTATCTCCTCCAGCCCTCCGCGCACGAGCTCCTCCTCCCTCGCCTCGGCTTCGGCCTCGGCCCGCTGGATGAGGGCCTCCGCCCGTTTCCTCGCCTCCTCCACCTCCCGGGCGGCCCGCTCCCGGGCCCCCCGGAGCACGTGTTCCACCAGGGCCTTGAGATCGCCGCTCACCCTGATCTCGGTCATAGCCGCACCCCGATAGCGCCCACGATGAAGTCCCTGATGCTCTCCTCGGCCAGGGGACCACGGGGCCCGGGGATCTGCACCACCAGGGGGAACTCCTTCGAGGCCTGGAGTTCCGCCACCAGATCCGGTGCCTGGGCCGCCACCCGGTCCTCGATGAGGATCAGGGCCATCTCGGGATCGGCGAAGCGTTCCCGCAGGAGCCGGCGCACCTCCTCCGGTCCGGCCGGGATGTCCCCGGGGATCCCCAGAAGCCTGAACCCGAGCACCGTCTCCTCGGAGCCGATGATGCAGATCCTCTCCCGGGCCATGTCCCCTCCCCTCAGATCCGGCCCAGGATCATGATGGAGATCACGATCCCGTAGATGGCGATCCCCTCGGCCAGCCCCACGTATACCAATGTCAGACCGAACATCCCCGGCTTCTCCGTCACCGCGCCGATGGCCGCCGCCCCCACGCCGGAGAGGGCCACCCCCGCGCCCAGCGAGCTCCCCGCGGTGGCCATGGCGGCCCCGAGGAGGGCTATCCCCTTTCCCGTGGAGGTCTGGGGTGGAGCGACCTGGTCGGCCGTCTGGGCCGCGGTCTGGGGATGATAGGCGATAAGCACGAACGCGATGATCCCTATACTGACCAGGAAGACGAGGCCGTTAAAGGCCAGGAATCCATAGACGATCTTACGCATGGCTTACCTCCTTCCCACGTTGGATCCGCAGGCGGAAGGGCCGGAAGGGTACTCCCTCCGCCTCGAAGAATTTGGAGAAGAATTCGTAGAACTCGAGTCGCAGCACCTGTATCGCCACGATCCCCCCCTCGAGCACGAGGATGAGGAGGTTGCCCCCGGCCACGAGGAGTCCGTCGATGAACCGACCGCCGGGCAAGGAGCGGAGCATGTCCGCCACCTGGAAGATGGCCAAGGACAGGGCCACGTGGTTCAGCGCGAAGGCGGCCACCCGGATGAAGGAGAGGGTGTTGCTGAAATAGACGATGAGGGTCTCGAAGAGGTCCACGGCACCGATGAGAAGGACGAGGCCCCGGGAACCCTCGTCCCTCCGGCGCAGCTCCCGGACGAGGTTCCCCCCGGTCATGAGGGCCAGGGGGACGAGCACGAGGGCGAGGTTAAGCGCGGAGAAGCCCCGGGAGAGCCCGAGCGAGAGGAGCCCCGCCAGGTAAAACCAGAGCCCCAGGATCCCGAACCGTTCCCATAGTAGCTCCCCCAGGCGGGCCTGGATCAGCTTGGCCCAGATGTTGGCCAGGATCCCCACCACGATCACCCCCGCCCCGATGGCGATGGCGTAGGTCAACAGCCGATCGATGGCGTCCATGGGATGGAACCAAAGGGCGGGGATGAGGTCCTCATATCCGAACACACTCCCGTAGAGGATCCCGAAGACCATGGAAGAAAGCCCCACCGGCAGCAGCAACGCCCCGGCCCGGCGCAGCCCCGGCCGTACGGGGAGGGCCTGCGCCAGGAGTCCCAAGAGGAACAGGACGAACCCGTGTCCCAGGTCCCCGAACATCATCCCGAAGAGTCCCACGAAGAGGAGCGAGAAGAGCACCGTGGGGTCGAAGCCCCCGTAGCGGGGGAGCCCGTATAGCCGGACCAGGGCCTCGAAAGGTTTCAAGGGGCGGGGATTCCGTAGCTCCGTCGGCACCGGGAGGCCGTCGCGGTCCACGGCCATCCGGTACGGGATCTCATGGGCCTCCAGGACCCATTCCTTCCTCCCACGCACCGCCCGCTGAAGCCCCGCGAGCTCCCTACCGGGGACCCAGCCGGTGACCAGGGCCACCTCGCGCGTCTCCCCCCCGAGCCCCCGGGCCCCCAGGACGGCAGCGTTCACCCTCAGGAAGTCCCCGACCTCATCGGCCTTCCCCCGTCGCCACTCCTCGAAGCGGGCCTCCTCCTCCCGGAGCTTCTCCAGCTCCCCGCGGAGCTCCTCCCGGCGTCGCTCCAGGAGCTCCAGGGCCTCCCGGGGCTTCCCCCGGAGTTCCTCCGGGATCTCCAAGGGACGGAACAGGGCCGCCTCCAGTGCCTTGCGGACCTCGTCCAGGTGTTCCCGCGGGCACACCACCAGGAGCTGTACCCGGTGTCGATGGCGCCGGTAAGGGAGGAGGAGGTGGGGATAGCGGTGGAGGCTGCGTTCCAGGGCCGGGAAGCGGTAGTCCGGCATGGTCCCCGCCAGGACGGCGAACCGCCGCAGCCGGAAGAGGTCCCCGATGTCGGCCTCCAGTGGCGTGAGGAGCCGCAGGTGGGCCTCCTGGATCCGTAGGTGTTCCAATTCCCGCTCCAGGGTCCGCCGTCGTTCATGCAGGGAGCGCTCCCTCTCCCGTGCCTTCCCGAGCTCCTCCTCCAGCGGCTTGAGCCGCGCGGCGAGCTCGTCCGGGGGAAGGGGGGAGATCCCCGGGTCGGAGAGGGGCCCGTCCAGGTCCACTTTGAGCACGGAGGCCGCCTCCCGTAGCCGGGAGATGAGGGAGGAGAGATCGACGAAGCGGAGCCTTCCCCGCAGCCCCTCTATCCGCTGTACGTCCTCCGGCTGCAGTCCCCCGAAGCGGCCCACGGCATCCCAGAAGGCGGTGAGGTCCTCACGGGGGAGGAAGAGGTACACCCGGTACATCTTCTCCGTGATGAACATGGCTAGGTCCTCACCCCCTTCCCCTCCAGGAGCCGGATGAGCCGCCGCAGCTCGAGTTCCTTAAGGTAAACGTAGCCCACCACGATCCCCACGCCGAAGGGCGCCGTGGCGAACGCCCTCCTCACCTTCGACACCAAATCCCTGTCGAAGAGGTCTCCGAGGGCGCCGAGGTCCAGCTCCTCCAATCGGGAGAGTTCCCCCTCGGCTCCCGGGCCCAGGAACCGGGCGACCCCCCGCCAGCCCCCGGGGTCCTCCACGATCCGCCGCAGCTCCTCCTGGGGGATCAGGGGGCGGAAGTCCGGGAGGACCCCCACCATCTCCGGGAAGGTAAGGCCGTAGCCCTTCAGGCGGAAGCACCAGAGGAAAAGCTCCTTCGCCACCCGGTTCCGCAGGATGGGCACCACATCGGGACCCGCCCCGGCCAGATGATGGATAAGGCGCTCCAGATACAGCGAATCCAATCCCGCCTCGTAGGGGAAGGTCTCCTCCCGGTCACCTACTTGTTGGTGCACCGCTTCGATCCTCCGGGCGTAATCCGGCCAGGGGAGGGCTTTGGCCAGGGCCTCGAGCCCGGGCACGGCCAGGAGGGCCTTGTAATCCACCTTCTCCCACGGGAGCTCGTGGAGAAGGGGTTCCACCTCGCGGGAGGGGATCCCCCGGATCTTGGCGCGGACGATGAGCTTCAGGTTTTCCACACGCCAACGGGCGAGCACGGCCTCCAGGAGCGCCCTGTCCCGGCCGCGGAGGGAGAGGAAGAAGGGGGCTACGTCCTCCCAGAACCCGCGGCGCAGCCCCTCCGCGATCGCCGCGTCGCCCCCGAGATGACGCCCATAAGGGGTCCCGCGGAGCCGCTCCAGGGCCGCTTCCAGGGGTTCATCTCCCAGGGCCCGAAGCTCCTCCTCCGAAAGCATACGGGAGAGCTTCGCCCTGACCTTAGCCAGGTGGTAAGCGGACACCCTCAGCCTCCCCGGAAGAGGGCTACCTCCCCCAAGAGCTCCTCCAGGATCCCCTCCTTCTCACGCCGATAGCTCTCCTCCAGGGCCCGGAGGAGTCGGAGGTGCTTCTCTCTGAGGGCGGCGATCTCCTCCTCCGCCTTCCGGGCCTCCTCGGCCCGTAGCTCCTCGAGGCGGGCCTTCGCCCTGCGCTCGGCCTGGGAGAAGAGATCCTTGCGCTTATCCCCCGCGGCCGCCAGGATCTCCGCCGCCCTCCTCTTCCCCTCTTCCTCGATACGTTGGGCCTCTTCCTCCGCGGAGAGGATGGCCCGCAAGTATCTCTCCACCATGACGGGTTGCAGCCTACAGGGAAACCTGAAACGGTTCAAAAAAGGCGAACCCGTATACTGTAGATCCACGGCGTCGCGTGTCAACATGCGTCGGGGTCGGCCGTCCTTCCCGCGCCGGTTGTGTCCCGGTCCGACGGGGGGTAGGTTTGAGGGCCGTGGTGGTACTTCACGGGAGGGGATATCGCCCCAAACGGACGGCACGGTGGGCGACGCGGTCCCAGGGCGAATGCCGCCCGGAGAACGATGATGGAACGATATAAAGGGATCATTCCGGATTGGGAGAAATTCATAGAAGCGATTCACACGCCGTTGCCCACCGTGATACGTGCCAACACCCTAAAGACCACCCCCGATGTCCTGAGGTCCCGTCTCGAATCGAGGGGGCTCAAGTTGAAACCGTTGGGATGGAATCCGCTCCTCTTCCAGGTAGAGGGGGACGTCCCCATCGGGGCCACCCTGGAACACTGGCTGGGGCTCTACTACGTACAGGAAGCGACCCAGACATTGCCGGCCCTGGCCCTGGACCCGAAGCCCGGCGAGAGGATCCTCGACCTCTGTGCCGCCCCCGGGGGGAAGACCACCCAGATCGCCGCGCTCATGGATAACCGCGGGACGTTGGTGGCGAACGACATGAACCCGAAGCGCCTACGGGCCCTGATGGCCAACGTCTACCGCCTGGGGGCGATCTGTTGTGTGGTGACCGAGTGCCGGGGGGAACACTTTCCCGGGGAGGGGATCTTCGACCGGGCGCTGGTGGACGCGCCGTGCTCGGCCGAGGGGACGGCCCGCAAGTACCCCCACCTGCGCGGGGGCGCATCCCTCTCATACGTCCAGCGTATGGCGGCGATCCAGCGGGGGCTCCTCTACCGGGCCCTGGAGCTCGTGGTGCCGGGGGGGATCGTGGTTTACTCCACCTGCACCATCGCCCCGGAGGAGAACGAGGGGGTGGTGAGCGGGGCCCTGAGGAAGGGCCTGGCGGAGCTCCTCCCCTGGGAGCCCCCCGTGCCCCACGCCCGGGGGCTCCCCCGGTTCGGCCGGGAGGAATACGGGGAGGAGATGGAGAGGGCGGTTCGGATATACCCACACCATTTCGATTCCGATGGGGGGTTCATTGCGGTCCTCAGAAGGTTGGGATGAAGTAGTCCGCGAATACCTGCGGGAGAGGTTCGGGGTGGAGGAGCTCCCCGGGAGGGTGGTGGAACGGGCCCGGGGGCTCTGGCTCACCACGGCGGATTTCATTCCCCAGGGGGTCAAGGTCCATTCCGTGGGCGTCCGGCTCTTCTACCTCCACGGCAGGGGACTCAAGCCCGCGAGCCTCGGCCTCTCCCTCCTGGCGGGGGGGATCCGGAGGAACCGGGTGGAGGTTAGCCTGGAGGAGCTCGAGCGGCTCCTGCTGGGCCACGCGGTGGAGCGGCCCGAGGCCCCGGAGGGCTACGTGGCCATCGTGTACCGAGGGGACGTGATCGGCTGCGGCAAGGTCAAGGGGGGTAGGCTCTCCGCCGAGATCTCCAAGGCCCGGCGCCGTGAGCTCCTCGCCGCCCTCCCGGCGGAGAGACGCCGGGAAGGTGGTGCGCATCACAGTTCCTGAGCACCTCCCCCGGTAAAATGGCTCCGAGACGTTGGCGACGCTTGGGGGGACCCCAAGGAAAGGAGGAGAAAGTGAGGAAGCTCATCATGCTGTGTGCCCTGGTCCTGGGGTTCACGGCCTTGGCTTCTCCGGGGGGCGTGATCTTCATCCTCGACGCCTCGAATTCCATGAACATCCCGTTCCAGGGGATGCCGCGGATCCAGTGGGCGAAGGACGCCCTGAGCCAGCTCGTCGCGGAGCTCCCCGCCGATATGCCGTTCGGGATCGTGGTGTTTGGGCATCGCGTGGGCAAGGATCTCGTCGAGGAAAGCTGCCGCGACGTGGAGCTCGCCCTGGAGGTGGGTGTCCACGGGGCCGATGTACGCGACCGAATCGTGCAGTGGGTGCAGGGGATCGAGGCCAAGGGGAAGACCCCGCTGGCCTACGCCCTGGCCTTCGCCGCGGAGCGGGCCAGCCCGCCGTGCAGGATCGTGCTCATCACCGATGGGATGGAGACGTGTGGCGGCGATCCCGTGAGCGCGGCCCGTGAGCTCTCCGCGGGTGGATGTGCCGTGGACGTGGTGGGCCTCGCGGTGAAACCGGAAGAGGAGGAGGCCCTGCGCGAACTGGCGGCCGCCGGGGGTGGGCGGTATTGGAAGGTGGAGGAGCTCGGGGCCCTGCTCGCGACGCTCCGCGAGGTGATCGCGGCGCCTGCCCCCCAGAAGCCGGAGATCCCGCCGGAGCTCGCGTGTTACAACGTGGATCCGGGGATCGTGGCCCTGCTCCTCGAACATCTCCCCTACCCCCTCACCGATCCCATGTGGTGCGTGATCCTCGGGTTCTTGGAGCGCAACCCGCCGGCTAACGTGGTGGTGGGGACCGAGGCCGCCGATACCCTGTTCGGGACCCATGGAAACGATCTCATCCTCGGGCTGGACGGGGCCGATAAGATCCTGGGCTTCGGGGGGAACGATCTGCTCGTGGGCGGCCGCGGCGGCGACATCGTGCAGGGCGGGGACGGGGCCGATCTGATCATCGGCGGGCCCGGCGACGACACCCTCCTCGGGGGCATGTCGAACGATGTCATCTACGGGGAGGGTGGAAGCGACAAGATCGAGGGCGAGGAGGGCAACGATGCCCTCTACGGCGGTCCCTCCAACGACACGGTCCTCGGCGGCCCGGGCTGCAATTACCTGGACGGCGGCCCCGGGGACAACTTCCTCTACGATGAGGGAAGTTGTCCCTCGTGCGAGGCGCCCCGCTCACCCTGTGCCCCTCAAGAGGCGGCCACGGCGAGGTCCCCCTGCGGGCCCGTGAAGCCGCCCTGTCCGCCCCAGGGGGAGGTGGCGAAGGTCGTGGACGAGGGCCAGTGCATCCCGCTCAAGGCCAAGGTTTATGATCCCGATTGCAATATCGCCTCCGTTACCTGGAGCGCCGACGCGGGCAGTTTCTCCGATCCCCATGCCCTGGAGACCACGTGGTGTGCCCCGACGATCACGGATTGCGAGGGGCGGTACGTCACCGTGACCCTGGAGGCCGTGGATACCTGTGGCGCGCGGACGGTCTCCTCGATCCTGATCTACGTGCGGAACGTGAACAGGCCGCCCCGGGTGGATGCGGGCCCGGACCTCGTGGTGGACGAGGGGGGAACGGTGAGGCTCCAGGCCTCGGCCACCGATCCCGACGGCGATCCCCTCCGCCTCTCCTGGATCGTCGGTGGGGGCCGGGGATCGTTGGATAACCCCAGTGCCCTGAACCCCGTGTTCACGGCGCCCCTCACCCCCGAGTGCCGTGGCGAGTACATCACCCTGACCTTGGTGGCGAGGGACGCCTGCGGCGCCGTGGCCAAGGACACGGTGCGGGTCTACGTGCGGAATGTGAACCGGGCGCCGTGGGTGGAGGCGGGCGACGACCTCACCGTCCGGGCCGGGGAGACCGTACGTCTCTGTGCCCGGGCGGGCGATCCGGATGGCGAGCCGGTGCGGGTGCACTGGGCGATCGTCGAGGGCGAGGGGGCGATCTCGGATCCCGAGTCCCCCGTCACCTCCTTCACCGCGCCCATGTATAGGGGCTGTGATCCCGTGCCGGTGGTGCTCGCGATCCGGGCGGTGGACCCGTGCGGCGCCGAGGCGGTGGACTACCTCACCGTCACCGTGATCCCGGTGAACGCGCCGCCTCAGGTGGAGATCGATCCGTGAGGCACGTTCGACGACCCGAAGGGGGCCGCTTCGGCGGCCCCTTTCGTTTTCGGCGCTCCCCGGAGGAGGCCCTGACCGTGCGCCATCCGAGGACGTGGCAGTCCCTGGGGGCGACGGTCTACGACGTGGTCATGTGGCCCCTGGAGGCCGGGCGGGGGAGGCGATGGCGGGCGCGGCTGTGGGAGGGGGTCTCGGGCAGGGTGTTGGAGATCGGGGCCGGGACCGGGGCCAACTTCCCGTTCTATCCCCCCGGGGCCCGGGTCGTGGCCGTGGAGCTGGGCGAGGGGATGCTCGCCCGGGCGAGGCGCAGGGCGGCGCGGGCGGGGATAGGGGTGGAGTTGGTCCCGGGGGATATCCACGCGCTTCCTTTCCCGGACGGGGATTTCGATTTCGTGGTGGGGAGCTTCGTGCTGTGCTCGGTGCGCGACCCCCTCGCGGCGCTGGCCGAGGTCCGTCGCGTCCTCTCCCCTTCGGGCGAAGCCCGTTTTCTCGAACACGTGCGGCCCCGTGGCGAGCGTCTGGCCCGGGTGTTGGACCGCGTCGCGCCCCATTTCGCCAAACGTACGTGGGAGTTGTTCCCACGGGCGGGGTTCGAGGTGGTATCGGAGGAATGTCTGGATAGTCGGGGCCTCGTGCGCTTCTACCGCCTCCGGAAGTCCTAGCCTTCGGCGAGGAAGAGCCCGTGGAAGGCCTCGAGGACGTCCCGGTGGTGGCCCGGGATGAGGACGTGGTGGTTCCCCAAGGGCTCGCGCAGGAGCTTCCGCAACGCCCCCTTCGGGGCCTTGAACACCACCTGGGTGCGGCAGAGGTCCTCCCGGCCCACCTCCTCGGGGAGCACCGAGCCCTCCACGAAGAACCCCCGCTCGAGCCTCCTGCCGCCGAGGCGCACCAGGGTGTAGGGTCCCTTCGCGAGCCGGCCGGCTATCGACAGGCCGAGCCCGGACTCGAAGTGGCTCCGGAACGTGTAGCCCTCCACGAGGGAAAGGGGCACGGTGCAGTGGGCGAGGACCATCCGCTCCCCCTTCGGGTCGATGTCCGCGGGGTTCGCCAGGAACCCCGGCCCCCCGGTGAGGGCCTGGGCCAACATCAGGGCTAGGAGCGCGGCCACATCGCCCTCACAGCCCGCGGGGATCCCCTCGCACGCCAGCCTGGCCAGGGCCCAACAGGCGGTCATCCGGCGCGGCAGCAACCCGAAACAGGCGATGGTGAAGGCGGAGAGGTCTTCCCTTGCGACGATGTCCCGCAGGGACGCGTATACGCCGGCCCCCATCCGGAGCTCGTCCTCCCCGGGTTCCACTCGGTCGCCCGCGGGGAGCTCCCCGACCGGGAGGGGTTCCACCCTCTCCAGGGGGATCTCCACGAAGGTCAACCCCAGCCTCTCCTCCAACGCCGGGAGGTCGGGGATACTGGCCACGAGCCAGGGGGAGGGCCTTCCGATGATCCCCACCCGCTTCCCCCGCAGGGCCCGGGCCAGGGCCGCGGCCCGGAGGAGGATCTCCAGGCGCTCGGGGGCCTCCCGATCCCCGAGGTGCAGGAGCTCCACCCGGCTTCCCCTCTCCCTGAGCGCCGCCGCTGCCTCCAGCGCCGCCGGGAGCGAGTTGTGTCCGGGGTGGGAGATGACCACCAGGGGTCGTTCCAGTTCCCCCGCCGCGCGCAGGAGCTCGTGTTCGGTCCCCCCGGTGAGGAGGAGCACGAACCCGAGGGGTTCCCCCGCGACCTCCTCGGCCGGCGCGGGTCGCAGGCCCTCCTTCAGGAAGGGCCACCGGGAGAGGATCTCCGCCGCCAGCCGGTCGCGGTCTCCGTGCAGGGGGGAACCGAGGACGAGGAGGGGGGTGGGCGTCAACCGGACCACCCCTCCAGGGGATCCCTCCACGCGAAGTGCAGGGCGGGGACGCGGCGCAGCTCCATCCGGTGGGCGAGCTCGGTGCGGAGGAACCCCGCGTCCTTGGCGAAGGCCGCGAGGACCTCATCGCGGGCCCCCGCATCCCCGGTGAACACGTAGACCGTGGCCCGCTGCCCGTTGGGGGAGAGCTCTACCCCCACGATATCCGGCAGCGTCCGCCGCAGCACGGGATCCTTCGCCTCGGTGGCGATGATGTCGGAGAGCTCGCGTTGGATCTCGGCTTCGATCCGCGCCCGTGCCCTGGCGTTCATCACAGCACCTCCAGTTTGTGGTCCTCCACGTAGAAGTCCCGCGAGTTCCCGAGCCGCTCCAGGATCTCCTCCATCATCCCGTCGGCGTAGGCCCCGTCGCTCGACACATTGGCCAGGGCGAGGATCACGAGGTCGCGTTCGTCCGAGGGGATCTCGGCCACTGAGACGTTGAACTGGCGTCGCAGACGCACGATGAGGCCCTCGATCACCGAGCGGCGTTCCTTGATGTTCGCGACCCGGTAAAGCCTGAGCCGTACCTCCAAAACCCTTATGTGCATCTCCCCCGGCCACGGGCCGTCACGCGGGCATCGCCGCTCAGGCGGGCTGGATCACCTTGACCTCGTAGACCTCGAGCACGTCCCCGGGTTTGACCTTGTCAAAGTCCCTGATCCGGATGCCGCACTCCTGGCCCTCCTTCATCTCCTGGACATCCTGGGCGAAGTGCTTGAGGGAGGCGATCTCGCCGGTGAAGATTTCCTCCCCGTCGCGGATGACCTTCACCTTTCCGTTCCGGATCACCTTGCCCGAGCGCACCCGGCACCCGGCCACCACCCCCACGCCGGAGACCTTGAAGGTGCGCAGGACCTCGGCCTCGCCCACCTTGGTCTCCACGTACTGGGGGCCGAGCAAGCGCTTGCCCGCCCGCTCGATGTCCTGGATGAGGTCGTAGATGATCTCGTAAGTCCGCACGGGGATCCCGTACTGCTCGATGGCCCTCTTGGCCTTGGGGTCCACCCGGACCCCGAAGCCCACCACCAGCGGCTCCCCCTCCTCCACCGAGGCGGCGAGGAGGATGTCGGACTCGGTGATGGGACCGACGCCGGCGTGGAGGAGCTCGATGTCCACGTTCTCGATCCGGATCGTGCCAAGCTCCAACTTCGCCGCCTCCAACGCGCCCACGGTGGCGGCCTTGAGGACCAGTTTCAGCCGCTTCTTCTCCTTCTGGGCGAAGAGCTCCTCGAACGTCCGCGGGAACCGGGCCTCCGGCGGCTTTCGCTGGGCCTCCCGACGTTGCGACACGATCTTCTCGGCCTCCTTGGGGCTCTTGACCCGTTCCACCCGCTCGCCGGGCTGGGGGACCTCGGAGAGCCCCAGTATCTGGGCGGGCATCCCCGGGGTGGCCTCCTTGATCTGCTTGCCCCGGTGGTCGACCAACGCGCGGATCCGGCCCCAGGTCGTCCCCACCACGATCACGTCCCGTACCCGGAGGGTCCCGTTCTTCACGATGACCGTGGCCACGGGCCCCCGGGAGGGATCCAGATGGGATTCGATCACCCACGCCTCGAGCTCCCCCCCGGGGTCGGCGCGGATGTCCCGGAGATCGGCCACCAGGAGGATCATCTCCAGGAGTTCGTCGACCCCATCCCCCTTGAGGGCCGAGATGTGGACCATGATGGTGTCGCCGCCCCACTCCTCGGGCACGAACCCCATATCGGCGAGCTGCTGTCGCACCTTGTCGGGGTTGGCGTTGGGCTTATCGATCTTGTTGATGGCCACGATCATGGGGACCCCGGCGGCCTTGATGTGGTCGATGGCCTCGACGGTCTGGGCCATGACCCCGTCGTCCGCGGCCACCACCAGGATGGCGATATCCGTGACCTGTGCCCCACGGGCCCTCATGGCGGTGAACGCCCGGTGGCCCGGCGTGTCGATGAAGGTGATGGTGCGCCCGTTGTATTCCACTTGGTATGCCCCGATGGACTGGGTGATCCCACCGGCCTCGCGCTCGGCCACCCTCGTCTTGCGGATGGTGTCGAGGAGGGTGGTCTTCCCGTGGTCGATGTGGCCGAGAACCGCTACCACGGGGGGGCGTGGGACGCCCTTCTTCTCCTCCGCGGGCGGGGCCTCCACCGCCTGGGGGGCCTCCTCTTGGGCGGCTTCCTCCGCGCCGGCCTCGGTGCCCTCCCTACCGGGCTTCCCGGGCGCCTCCGCCTTGCCCGCGTGTTCGAGGAGGAGGTCCTTGATCACCTGGGCCTCTTCCTCGCTCACCGTGCTCACCGCCCGGAGGCCCTCCATGCCGAGCTCCGCGAGGACCTTGAGGAGCTCCCGGGAGGTTATCCCCAATTCGCGTGCTATTTCGTAGACCCTTTTCCTCGCCAACTCCCGTTCCCTCGCTTTCCCGTGGTCGCTTCCCTCAACTCGGCGTGAGCCGCCACCGGCCCTTGCGGCGACGTCGGGCGATCACCGCCCGGCCCCCGGGGGTGCTCATGCGCGCGAGGAAGCCGTGGGTGCGCTTGCGGCGCCGGCGATGCGGCTGATACGTGCGCTTCGGCATTTCTACCTCCTCGAAGGGTTGCTCCCGGGATTTTGCCCGTTCGGGCCCAAATTTGCAAGTCTTCCCGCTTCTTTTGCCGAAAAAGCCCTAAAACCCCAGCCCCGGGGTGAGGAGCCGACGCGCGGTGGCCCACTTGCGCCGGCAGATGGGGGGCAGATCGCCGTGGCGCTCCCACCACGCGCGGAGGAACCGTACCGCGGCTTCCTCACCCGGGTATCCCCAGCCGAAATCCCCATAGCGCCGCCGCAGGTGGGCCACGAAGGCATCGCGGGTCACTTTGGCGAGGAGGGAGGCCGCGCCCACCACGGGGTAGTCCCGGTCCGCCTTCGGGGCGACGATGACCTCGCCGGGCTCCGCCCCCGCCCGGGAACACGCCCGCAGCAGCCGTTCCGTGAACCGAGGGATCGCCCGCGGGGGTACGGGGGCGTCGAGGACGAGCGTGTGGGGCCGGAAGTGGACGACGAGCTCCGCCGCGGCCGCGAGCTCGAGCTCGGTGAGGCTCTTCTCATCTATTTCCTGGGGG
>JAADIW010000128.1 GCA_013151115.1 Caldisericota bacterium | reverse complement strand
GGGCCAAGACCCCGGAGGAACGCCGGAAACGGGGCGTGGAGATCTGTGCCCGGATCATCCGGGAGGTGAAACCCTATTGCCAGGGGATCCATCTCATGCCCATGGGTTGGGAGGACCTGGTGCCGGAGATCCTGGAACTCGCGGGGATAACGGCGTGACGGGCGACCGAGCCCGTCGCACATCGCCGATCGCCCGTCGTCCCCAGAAGGAGGTGGAGGTGCCTTACGATCCCACTAAGCTCGCGGATTGGCAGATCGCGGCGGAGGCGGAGCGCGGGATGCCCACCCTGGAGGAGTGGGCGGAGAGGCTGGGATTGAAGAAGGACGAGATCATCCCCTACGGCAGGATCTGCAAGCTCGACTACCTCAAGATCTACGAGCGCCTGAAGGATCGTCCGGATGGCAAATACATCGAGATCACCGCCATAACGCCGACCCCCCTCGGCGAGGGGAAGACCACCACCACCCTGGGGTTGATAGAGGGACTCGCCAAGCGGGGGGCGAACGTCGGCGGCTGTATCCGCCAGCCCTCGGCCGGCCCCACGTTCAACATCAAGGGGACCGCCGCCGGGGGCGGCAATGCGCTCCTCATCCCCATGACCGAGTTCACCCTGGGGCTCACCGGCGATATCGACGCCATCACCAACGCCCACAACCTCGCCATGGTGGCCATCACCGCCCGCCTACAACACGAGTTCAACTACTCCGATGAGCAGCTTGCGAAGCGTGGACTCAAACGCCTGAACATCGACCCACGGCGGGTGGAGTGGCGGTGGGCGATCGACTTCTGCGCCCAGGCCCTCCGGCGGATCATCATCGGCCTCGGGGGCAAGATGGACGGATTCATGATGGAATCCGGGTTTCAGATCTCGGTCTCCTCGGAGCTCATGGCCATCCTCTCCATCGTGAAGGACCTCCGGGACCTGCGGGAGCGGATCGGGAAGATCACTCTGGCCTACGACAAGCGCGGGAACCCCGTGACCTGTGAGGACCTGGAGGTGGCCGGGGCCATGGCGGCCTGGATGCGGAACACCATCAACCCCACCCTCTGCTGCACGGTGGAGTACCAGCCGGTGTTGGTGCACGCCGGGCCGTTCGCCAACATCGCCATCGGCCAGTCCTCGGTGATCGGGGATCTCATCGGCCTCAAGCTCTTCGACTACCACGTGACCGAGTCCGGCTTCGGGGCGGATATCGGTTTCGAGAAATTCTGGAACGTCAAATGCAGGATAAGCGGCCTCACCCCCAACGTCTCCGTGATCGTCTGCACCATCCGGGCCCTCAAGATGCACGGCGGCGGGCCCAAGGTGGTCCCGGGGAGGCCGTTGGCCAAGGAATACCAAGAGGAGAACCTGGAGCTCGTCGAGAAGGGGCTCCCCAACCTCCTCCACCACATCGAGACGGTGAAGAAATCCGGGATAAAGCCGGTGGTGTGCATCAACCGCTTCTACACCGACACCGACGCCGAGGTGGAACTGGTGCGGCGGGCGGCGGAGCGCGCCGGGGCCCGGTGCGCGGTATCGGAGCACTGGCTCAAGGGAGGAGAGGGGGCGCTCGAGCTCGCCGACGCGGTGATGGAGGCGTGCGCGGAACCGGTGGAGTTCCGCTACCTCTACCCCCTGGAGATGCCGCTCCGGGAGCGGGTGGAGCTCATCGCCAGGGAGGTCTACGGGGCGGACGGGGTCTCCTGGTCCCCCGAGGCGGAGGCCAAGGCCAAGGCGTTCGAGGAGGACCCCCGATTTCGGGACTACTACACCATGATGGTGAAGACCCACCTCTCCCTCTCCCACGATCCCAACCTGAAGGGGGTGCCCAAGGGGTGGGTCCTCCCGATCCGGGACATCTTGGTCTTCACGGGGGCGAAGTTCCTCTGCCCCATGGCGGGGGACATCAAGCTCATGCCCGGGACCGGGTCGGACCCGGCTTACCGGCGCATCGACATCGACCCCGAAACCGGTCAGGTCAAGGGGCTGTTCTGAGGGCCCCCGGGGGCGGGGGGAGGTAGGTAGCGGATCCGGACGGCCCCGGTGTGGGGGTCGCGGGACACCGCGGCCTCCACCCCGAAGGCCTCCCTGATCCCTCCCGGGGTCAACACCTCCTCCGGGGCGCCGTGGGCGAGCAGCCTCCCGCCCCCCAACAGGGCCAGGCGGGGGAAGGCGGCGGCCAGGTTCAGGTCGTGGGAAGTGGCCACCACCGTCACCCCCTCCCCGGCCCACTCCCGGAAGAGGGAAAGGAGTTCCACCTGGGCCTTCAGGTCCAGGTGGGCCATGGGTTCGTCCAGGAGGAGGACCTCCGGCTCCCGGGCCAGCGCCACGGCGATGAACGCCTTCCGCCGTTCCCCTCCCGATAGGGTGGACAGGCGCCGCCCCGCGAGGCCGGCGAGCCCCACCAGTTCCAGGGCCCGGTGCACCGCGATCCGGTCCCGGTCGGCCATCCTGTCCGGGAACCGCAGGTGCGGGAGACGGCCCAGCTCCACGAGCTCCTCCACGGTGAAGTCGAGGCTCGCCTCCGGCACCTGGGCCACCGCCCCGATCAGCCGGGCAACCTCCCGGGGGCTGCATTCCGAGATGGGCCTCCCGTCCAGGAGGACCGTCCCCGCGCGCGGTCGCAGCACCCCCGCGATCACCCGCAAAAGGGTGGTCTTCCCGGCGCCGTTGGGGCCGATCACCGCCAGGAGCTCGCCTTCCCGGATCCCGAGGTCCACGTCGCGCAGGACCGTCCTCTCCCCGTACCCCGCGCTGACCCCTTCCAGGACGATCCTCATCGCAGCCTCCGCCGGAGAAGCCACAGGAAGAACGGCCCCCCGATGAGGGCGGTGACGATCCCCACCGGGAGCTCGGCCGGGGCCAGGGCCACCCGGGCCAGGGCATCGGCCCACACGAGGAGGATCCCCCCGCCCAGGGCGGCCGCGGGCAGCAACGCCCGGTGGTCCGGCCCCACCACCAGGCGGACGAGATGCGGCACCACCAGGCCCACGAACCCCACCGTGCCCGCCGCCGAGACCGACGCCGCGGTCAGGAGGGTGGCCCAAAAGAGGAGGAGGCGCCTGAGCCTTACCGGATCGAGGCCCAGATACCGAGCGCCCTCGTCCCCCAGGGCGAGGGCGTTCGTCCTCCTCCCCAGGACCCAGAGGGAGAGGAACCCTGCCGCCACGGCTGGGGCCATGAGCCCCACCCGGGCCCAATCG
>JAADIW010000036.1 GCA_013151115.1 Caldisericota bacterium | reverse complement strand
CGAGCTCCTCCTCGAGCTCGTGGGGATCGCCGCCGACCTCGGGATCCCCGGGATATTCGTGGAGACGAACGCCTTCTGGTGTGTGACCGATGCCGTGACCCGGGACCGGCTACGGGCCCTCAGGGACGCCGGCCTCCGGGGGATCCTCATCAGCGTGAACCCGTTCCTCCTCGAGCACGTCCCCTTCGAGCGGGCGAGGCGGGCGGTACGGGTCGCGTCGGAGGTCTTCGGCCCCCGGGCCGTCATCGTCTATCAGGCGCCCTTCTACGAGGAGTTCTGCCGGCTGGGGGTCAAGGGGACCCTCCCGCTGGAGGGATACCTCTGCATCGGACGTGGCCTCGCCTACGC
Organism: Caldisericota bacterium; assembly: GCA_013151115.1. Taxonomy (GTDB): domain Bacteria; phylum Bipolaricaulota; class Bipolaricaulia; order Bipolaricaulales; family Bipolaricaulaceae; genus UBA3571. Next base: position 2,867 of record JAADIW010000036.1, on the reverse strand, counting down.
CGAACTCTTCTTGAGCGGCCGGGCGGCGTACAGGCTCGCGCACCTCTTCCCGAGGTATCCGGCGCGGCGTTTCTTCGGCCTCTCGTGCCGCCGGGAGCTCATCCGCGACTGGCACGTACACGTGGACAACTACTGCAACTTCATCCCCGGCTTCTGCGCTGGGCTCTCCCTGGGGGATGCGCGGGATCTCAGGACGATCTGCTCGGGGCTGAATCTAGGGGAATTCCCGGTGATCAAAGCGCTCCTCACCGACCTCGCCGAACTCTACCAGCTCGGGGTGGAGCACGGTTACGCGGAGCGGGAGGACGGGTATGTCTCCAAGTGCCACCTGTGCATTGATATCCGTCGCCACCTCGCGCGTCACGGGGACTTCCCCGAGCTCGCTCCCCGTGCTTTCTACGAGCGCCTCGGGGACTGAGGTCCCCGTCCGCCCTTGCGTCAAGGGGGCGCGGCCAAGGGGACCTCCAGGTCCGGGGTCCAGATCCCGAAATAGATCCGATCCGATAGCTCCAGGGCGGCCGCGGCCGTGACGATGGGGTCGGGGATCCCCTCCGGCTCCAACATCCCCACGATGTCCTCGCAGGACACCGGGACGCCGGCCGGGTTGTCGGCCGCCGGCGCGGGCCGGGGGAAGAGGAGGCCCACGTAAGCGGCGTCGGGGTTGAGCCGGATCCAACGCATGCCGGCATCGCGCCAACCGCTGTACTGGAGCAGGATGTGGAGGTAATCCGGCGTGGCCTGGACGTGGTCCCGGACGGAGCCGATCACGATGGCCACCAGCCCCGGGAGGTTGCCCATGGCCTTGTCGTAATAGCGGCTCATGTCGCGGATGGCCCAATAGGCCCGTGCCTCATCCGGGGTGGCGATATCGTCGGGCCAGGGCTCGATCAGTCCCCGCTCCACCGCCGCCTCCAGGGCCGCGATGGAGTAGACCCGCTTTTCCACCTCCGCGAACGTCCCAGGATAGGCGCCCAGCGCGTAATCGCTGCCGTCATAGCGGCCGTTTGCGTTCAGGTCGTGATAGAGGACTCCCCTGGTTCCACGACCCTGGCCCCCCCAACCCCAGGTCCCAGGCGAGATGCGTGTAATCCACATCACATTCGGCTCCATCCGGGGCGTTCCGGCACGGCCAGGGACGGTAGCGGGGCAGGGCTCGTCCCCGGAAGCCGAGGTCGACGGTGGTGAACTGCACCCCGGCCGGGTTCTCCCAGCCCACGTGCCAGTCCACCCTCCATCACGTCCCCGAAGAGGCCCATGGCCGCCACCGCCGTGTTGGTAGTATATTAGAGGTGTGTCTCTCCCGGAGGCATGGTAGCCTTCCCGAAAAACCGGGAACGAAAGGAGGGGAAGGCCACCATGCGGGACAAAACCCGCGACCGTATCCTAGAGCGGTTCTCCGGGAAGCTCAAGGACCCGATCAAGGGCCTTCTGGAGCGGCTCATGCTGGAGGAACGCGCCATCTACCTGGAGGAGCATCCCACCAAGGCCAACGGCTACTACACCCGCGACCTCCTCACCCTCTTCGGTCCCATCGAGGAGCTATGGGTGCCCCGGGTGCGGGGAGGGGATTTCCATCCCAAGCTCATCCCTTACCGCAAACGCACCTCCATCGAGCTCTCTGAAGCGATCCTTCTGCTCTACGCCTCCGGGGTGAGCGCCCGGGGGATCTCCCGGTTCCTGGAAGCGGTGTACTGGGTGTTCTACTCACCCCAGAGCATCTCCCGCCTGGCGGAGGTGGCCGCCGAGGAAGTGGAGGAATGGAGGAGTCGGCCCCTGTACACCGAGTATTACGCTGTTTACCTCGACTGCACCTTCCTCTCGGTGCGTCGGGGCAAAACCGCTAAAGAGCCGGTGTATGTGGCGTTGGGCCTGAAGCCAGACGGCAGCCGGGAGATCCTGGGGTTCTGGACGTTCGGGGCGGAAGGGGAATCCAGCCACAACTGGGAGACGATCCTGAAGGAACTGTGGGAACGTGGGGTAAGACGGGTGAGGCTTTTCATCAGCGACGATCTTCCCGGGATCGAGGAGGCGATCCGCGGGATCTTCCCCCAGGCCAAGTGGCAGCTTTGCGTGGTGCATGCGGTGAGGGATGCCCTTTCCGAGGTGAGAAAGAATGAGCGGGAGGAGGTGGCCGAAGATCTGAAGGCTATCTACCGGGCAGACACAGAGAAACAGACCCACAAGGCCCTGGAGGCGTTCAAAGCCAAATGGGCGTCGAAATACCCCAAGATCGTGGCCAGGTGGACAACCAAAAACTATGCCCTGTTGGCGTTCCTGGAGCATCCCAAACCGATCCGGCGTTACCTTTACACCACCAACCAGCTGGAGCGCCTGATAAAGGAGGTGAAGCGGCGGATGAGGACAGTGGAGACCCTCTGTAATCCCGGGACATTGGAGAAGATTTTATACTTGGTGCTGTCCCAGATGGAGAGGAAGCTAGCAAGGAGATTGGTCGGATTCGCGGAGTTGCAGATGGGAAGCGGCCATGCCTCCGAGACACATTAAATGAGACACTACCAGAGCTTCAGCTCCCCCGTGATGAGCCGGAGGGTGTGGTGGTAGAAGCCGTTGGCTTTCTCCTTAGGGTGTTGCTCGAGGTACCTGCGGCGTTCCCGCTTCATGAGTCTCGTTGAGGAGTTCTTTCAAGAGGTAAACCAGGGATGGGATTCTCCCCGTTCCTTTTTGGATTTGAACTTATCCAGCAGCCAATCGGGCTCCCGTTGCTTCCTTGCCTTCCCCCATCCTTTAACCCACTGCACACATTTTTCTGTTGCCCCACGGGACACCACTTCTTAGGGTTACGCTTGACCATAGAAATAAAAATAATAAAAAAAAACAGCCAGAGAAGGAGGGTGAGTGGGTGATGT
>JAADIW010000131.1 GCA_013151115.1 Caldisericota bacterium | reverse complement strand
CGCGAGGCCGAGGATCGCCCCTCCCACGGTCCCCGCCATCACCTGCGTCGTGAACACGATCCCCTCGTCCGCGGCCGCCGCGCCCGGGCCGAGGACGGGCGACACGAGCAGGGCGCACAGGATCGGGATCACCCCGATGATCCGCTGCCTCTCCATCCGACCCACCTCCCGACACGTGGTGTGCACATTTCTATGGCACGCCGCGGAAACGCGTCAATTCCGCGCTTCATCTCCGCCTGGGGCATGCGTCCCCGTCAGGCATCCCTCCTCAACACCACGGGAGGGCGCGCGAACCCGAAGCGGATCACGTCCCCGGGGCGGACCCGGCGCCGCGTAGATATCACCAGCGGGAGGCCGCGAAACCGGGCGCGGACCTCCCAGCGGTCGCCGCGGAACTCGGCCCGCTCGGCCTCGGCCTCCAGCTCCCCCTCGCCGACCGCGATGTCCTCCGGCCGCAGGAGGACGTGCACGAGGCTCCCGTCCGGGAGGCCACGATCCTCGGCCGGGACGCGGACGCCCCCCACCTCGACCCACGTGCCCCCGTCCCCCCGGCGCAGCACCCCGGGCCAGAGGACCGCCGCGCCCAGAAAGGTGGCGACGAACGGCGTCCGCGGCGAGGCGTAGAGCTCCTCCGGGGAGCCCACCTGCTCGATCCGGCCCGCCCGCATCACCGCGAGCCGATCGGCGAGGGCGAACCCCTCCTCCTGGTCGTGGGTGACGTAGACGGAGGTGATCCCCTGCTCCACCAGGATGCGCCGGAGCTCCCAGCGGAGCTCGGCCCGCAGGGCCGCGTCCAGGGCGGAGAGGGGCTCGTCGAGGAGGAGCACCTCCGGCCCCGGGGCCAGGGCCCGGGCCAGGGCCACGCGCTGTTTCTGTCCGTGCGAGAGCTCATGGGGCCGGCGCCGCTCGTACCCCGTCAGCCCCACGAGCTCGAGGAGCTCGCGCACCCGCTTGACCCGTTCACGGCGGGGGATGCGCTTGAACCGGAGCCCGTAGGCCACGTTGCCCGCGACGCTCATGTGGGGGAAGAGGGCGTAGCTCTGGAACAGCAGCCCCACCCCGCGCCGCTCCGGGGGGAGGGCGAGGACGGACCGCCCCCCGATGCGGACGTCGCCGCGATCCGGGGTCTCGAGCCCGGCGATGAGGCGGAGGACCGTGGTCTTGCCACACCCCGAGGGGCCGAGGAGGACCAATATCTCGCCCCGGGGGACGGCGAACGTCACCCCGTCCACGGCCACCACCGGACCGAACCGCTTGTGGAGGTCCACGACCTCGAGCTTCGTCTCCCTCTCCCCCATGTTCCGCGCCTCCACCCCCAGTCTACCCCCGAGGGCGTAAAATGCCGGCGGGCTTCGGAACCACATCCCAGAGGAGGTCGGAGGATGTTCGAACGGACGAAGAAGGTACCGATCTCGACCGATCTCTACCGGACGATCGCGGCGAACCTGGGGGAGCTCGGCGTCGATTCCGTGCGGGAGTACGTGGAGGACCTCGTGATGCGGGATCTCCGGGAGAAGGGCCTCCTCCCCGCCTACACGGAGGAGGAGGAGCGCGAGGTGGAACGCCGGCTCCGGGACCTCGGCTACCTGGACTGAGCCTCGTCCGGGTCGGGGGGCGGGGGCATCTCCCGCAGCGCCAGGGGCGGCCCCAGGATCTCGGCCAGGACCACCGCCACCTCGGGCCTCTCCGCGAGTATCCGCGCCAGCTCCTCGGCGATCCTCTCCTTAGTCATCTCCCGGTGACGATCAGGCGAGGGCGGCGTCGCCCGGGGCCTCGCCCTTGGGCGGGGTCTCCTCCCCGGCGATGGACTCCCGCATCCTGGTGTCGGCCTGGATGTTCTTCAGGCGGTAGTAATCCATGATGCCGAGCTGCCCCTTCCGGAACGCCTCGGCGATGGCCCTGGGGATCTCGGCCTCGGCCTCGATCACCGCCGCCCGCCGCTCCCACACCAGGGCCTTCATCTCCTGCTCCCGGGCGATGGCCATAGCGCGGCGCTCCTCGGCCTTGGCCCGGGCCACCTTGAGGTCGGCCTCGGCCTGGTCCGCCTGGAGCTGGGCCCCGATGTTCTTGCCCACGTCCACGTCGGCGATGTCGATGGAGAGGATCTCGAACGCCGTCCCCGCGTCGAGCCCCTTCTCCAGCACCCGCTTGGAGATGGCGTCGGGGTTCTCCAACACCTCCTTGTGGGAGACGGCCGAACCGATGGCGGACACGATCCCCTCGCCCACCCGGGCGATCACCGTCTCCTCGGTGGCGCCGCCCACCAGGCGCTCCAGGTTGGCCCGCACCGTGACCTTGGCGATGGCGAAGAGCTGGATCCCGTCCTTGGCCACGGCCCCGATCTTAGGGGTCTCGATCACCCGGGGGTTGACGGACATGGCCACCGCGTCGTAGACGTCCCGGCCCGCGAGATCGATGGCCGCGGCCCGCTTGAAGTCCAGGGGGATCCCGGCCTTGTCGGCCGAGATCAGCGCCCGCACCACCCGCTCCACGTTGCCCCCGGCGAGGTAGTGGGCCTCCAGATCCGAGACCGAGAGCTTGAGCCCCGCCTTCCACGCCGCGATCATCGGCCCCACCACCCGGTGGGGGTTCACCTTCCGCAGGCGCATCCCGATGAAGGTCATCGGCCCCACCGGCACCCCGGCGGCGATGGCCGAGATCCATAACCCCACCGGCACGAAGTAGAAGAACACCCACACTACCAACAGGACGACAACGGCGATCACGATCGTCCCGATCATCCGCGTTCACCTCCCGCTCTGCGCACCACGAACCGTATCCCCTCGGCACGGGTGATCACGATCTCCGTGCCCCTGGGCAGATACCCCTCCTCGCTCACCACGTCCACGATCCTCCCCGAGAATTCCCCCTTCCCCACCGGCCGAAGGTCCGTCAACGCCACCCCGCGTTTGCCCACCCACTCCGCCCGGGGCTCGGTCCGCAGGGCCCGGGAATCGATGGCGCCCTTGAGCAGGATCCCACCGAACCGGAGGCGCGTCCGGGGGAGGAGGGTGATGGCGAGGACCAGGCCCACCAGGGCCACCGCGAGGCCCGCGGACACCGCGGTGACGGCGCGGGAGATCTGGGCCGGATCGGTCAGGGGGCCCACCATGGCGGTGTAGAACCCGAAGCCGAGGAGGCCGAGCCCCAGGATCCCCACCGCCCCGAAGTCCACCGCGGTGAAGACGAAGATCTCGAGCAGGATCAGGATCAAGCCCGCGATGAAGAACCCCAGCGACTCCCATCCGGCGAGGCCGACGGCG
>JAADIW010000031.1 GCA_013151115.1 Caldisericota bacterium | reverse complement strand
CCAAAGGGGGACAGCTGGCGAGGCTGACCCACCCGGCGCGGGTGGTCTCCCTGGTGCTCTCGGACGTGGTGGGGGATCCCCTGGACTCCATCGCCTCCGGTCCCACCGTCCCCGACCCCACCACCTTCGCCGACGCCATCGGCGTCCTCCGCCGCCACGGGATCTGGGACGATGTGCCCGAGAGCGTCAGGCGGCACCTCGAGCGGGGGGCGTCGGGGGAGATCCCCGAGACCCCCAAGCCCGGCGACCCCTGCTTCGACCGGGTGCAGGTGGTGGTCGTGGGCTCGGGGCGCCACGCCGCCGAGGCCGCCCTGGGGCGGGGGGAGGAGCTGGGCTTCCGCGGCCTGATCCTCACCACCACCCTGGAGGGGGAGGCCCGGGAGGTGGGGAAGGTCCTCGCGGCCATCGCCCGGGAGCTCCGGTCGCGGGGGCGCCCCTTGAACCCCCCGGCCCTCCTCGTCCTCGCCGGGGAGACCACGGTCACGGTGCGGGGGGACGGAAAGGGGGGCAGGAACCAGGAGCTCGCCCTGTCGGCGGCCCTGGAGATCGCCGGACTTTCGGGGGTGGTGATCGCCTCGGCCGGGACCGATGGCCGCGACGGTCCCACCGACGCCGCCGGGGGGATCGTGGACGGGGGCACGGCGGACAGGATCCGCGCCGCGGGGCTCGATCCCGAGGCGCTCCTCCTGGACAACGACTCCCACCGGGCGCTCTCCGCCGCCGGGGACCTCCTCGTCACCGGCCCCACCGGTACCAACGTGGCCGACCTCGTCCTCGTCCTCGCGGCCTAGACCTCGATCCCGAGGAGGGTCCTGAGCATCCACCCGATGAGGAAGGAGAGGGCCGCCACCCCGAGCCCGATGGCCGCCATCTCGAACAGGGTCCGGCGGTAGGGGAGGCCCCGCACCACCGCCATGAAGAAGGTGAACGCCCCCACCACCAGGAGCCCGTCGATGAGGGAGAGCCCCAGGGCGGTGTAGACGTTCCCCAGGACGAAGAATGGGAACACGAGGAGCCCCACGGTGACGATGTAGGCGATCCCGGTGTAGGTGGCCGCCCTGAGGGGCGACTTCGCCCCGCCCTCGGACTTGGTGGAGAGGTACTCCGAGGCGGCCATGGAGAGGGCGGCGGCTATCCCGGTGATCAGGGCCACCAGCCCCACCAGCCGCGACTGCCGCAGGGCGAGGGTCAGCCCGGCCAGGGCCCCGATGAGCTCCACCAGGGCGTCGTTTATCCCCAGGACCATGGAGCTCAGGTACCCCAGGCGCTCCTCGTCGATCCTCCCCATGAGGGCTTCCTCGTGGTCGTGTTCGTCGTGGACGATCTCCTCGAGTTCCGGGATCTCGGCCGCGGCCGCCATGTACGCCGCCTCCGCCCGCTTCTCCCCCTCCTCCATGAGCTTCATGGCGAAGGTGATCCCGAAGACCCGGGCGAGGAGGAGGTACAGCCGGGCCTTCCAGCGGTGCGGTGGCACGTCCTCGCCGGTGTAGGCCTTGAGGGCCCGGTAGTGCCCGAGCTCCTCCTCGGAGAGGCGGAGCAGCACCTCCCGGTTCTCCCCGCCGGCCATGGCGGCCAGGCCCCGGTAGACGTGGTGCTCGGTGATCTCGTTCCGCTGGAACGCGCGGATCCTCTCCAGCTGCGCCCGCTCCAGCCTCCTCCCGTCCATCTCCCCACCCCCGTCGCAGCCCACTCGGGCCCCCTGGGGAGCCGTCACCCCAGGGGCTTCAGGAGCTCCAGCAGCTCCTCCCGGGTCCAGCGCATCTCGGCCCCCGTCACCGCCCCGATGACGCTCTCGGCGATCCCCTTCTTCCGCTCCAGGATCCTGCAGATCCGCTCCTCGAGGGTGCCCTGGGTGAGGACGCGGTAGACGTAGACGGTCCTGTCCTGGCCGATGCGGTGGACGCGGTCGGTAGCCTGGTCCTCCACCGCCGGGTTCCACCACCGGTCCACGTGGAACACGTGATTGGCGGCGGTGAGGTTGATCCCGTGCCCCGCGGCCCGCAGGCTGCACAGGGCCACCCGCGCCTTCCCCGAGTTGAACCGCTCGACGAGCTCCCCCCGGTCCTCGGTGTCGCCCTGGATGCGGATGAAGGGCACCCCCCGCTCCTCCAGCGCCCGCTGGAGGAGGTCCAACATCCCGAGGAAGTGGCTGAAGAGGACCGCCGATTCCCCCTCCTCCAGGATCCGATCGAGCTTCTCCACGATGAGGTCGAACTTCTCCGACCGCCCGTAGAGCCTCTCCGGATCCCCCGCCACCAACGCGGGGTGGTCGCAGACCTGCTTCAGCTTGGTGATGACGGGGAGGATGCCCGTGGCGATGTCCACCTCCTCCCCCGCGCGGAGCCTCTCCCGGATGGGCTCCACCTGGAGCCGCTGGATCTCGGCGTAGAGGGCGCGCTGCTCGGGGGTGAGCTCGCACCATTCCTCCATCTCGATCTTCTCCGGGAGGTCCGCGGCCACCTGGTCCTTGGTGCGCCGCAGGATGAACGGCCGGATCTTCCGCACCAAAAGCTCCCTCGCCTCCCCATCGAGCTCCCCCCGGATCAGGGGCTTCTCGTACCGCTCCAGGAACCCCCGGTGGCTCCCCAGGTATCCCCGCATGAGGAAATCGAACAGCGACCACAGCTCCGCCGGCCGGTTCTCGATGGGGGTGCCGGTGAGGGCGAGGCGGTGCACGGCGTTCAGGGATTTGATCGCCCGGGCGCGCCTCGTCCCGGAGTTCTTGATGAACGAGGCCTCGTCCACCACCACGAAGTAGAACGGGACCTCCCGGAGGGCCTCGATATCGTTGGTCACCGTCTCGAAGTTGGTGATGTAGATCTTGATCCCGGGGTCGCGCCAGACCCCCCGGTCCCGCCGCGGGCCGTGGTACACCGCGGCCATCCCCGGGAAGTACCGCTCCAGCTCCCTGGCCCAGAAGGGGATCACCGATTTGGGGCAGATCACCAGGCTCGGTCCGTGGGCCCCGTCGGTCTCGTAGGCCCACCGCAGGGCGAGGATCGTCTGCAAGGTCTTCCCCAGGCCCATGTCGTCGGCGAGGATCCCGTGGAGGTGGTTCCTGATGAGCCAGGTGAGCCAGTGGATCCCCGCCCGCTGGTACGGCCGGAGCGTGATCCCCACCTCCTTCAACCTGTCCTCGATGGCCCGGGGCAGCGTGAAGTTCTCGTCCGCGGCGAACCCCTCGAGGCCCTCCAGGAACCGGCGGTACTCCTCCTCCACCGCCCGGTCCCCGCCGATCTCCCGGACGAACTCCTCTACCGAGGCGA
>JAADIW010000087.1 GCA_013151115.1 Caldisericota bacterium | reverse complement strand
TGGAAGCGCGCGTCGGGGTGGGGCGATCCCTTGGGGGAGGAGGACAAGCTCCTGCCCCAGTACGTGATCCACGAGATCTGGCGCGCCACGGAGGGGAAGGCCCTGGTGGTGTCCGATGTGGGCCAGAACCAGATGTGGGAAGCCCAGTATTACCTCCACGAGCTTCCCGGGGGCCTCATCACCTCGGGCGGCCTGGGGACCATGGGGTTCGCGCTGCCGGCGGCCATCGGGGCCCAGGTGGGGAGGCCCGAGCTCCAGGTATGGGTGGTGGCGGGGGACGGCGGGATCCAGATGACGATCCAGGAATGCGCCACCGTGGTCCAGGAAAGCCTCCCCCTCAAGATCGCGGTGATAAACAACGGGTATCTCGGCATGGTACGCCAGTGGCAGGAGCTCTTCTTCGAGCGCAACTACTGTGCCACCTGTCTCCATAACCCCGATTTCGCCCGGGTGGCCGAGGCCTACGGCATCCGGGGCCTGCGGGTGGAACGGCGGAAGGAGGTCCGGGCGGCCATCGCCGAGGCATTGGAGACGAAGGGTCCAGTCCTCATCGATTTCCGGGTGGAACCAGAGGCGAACGTGTTCCCCATGGTGGCCCCGGGGAGGCCCATCTCCGAGATGATCCTCCCCGAGCGAAAGGAGGCGCGATGAGGCATACCCTGGTGGCGGCCGTGGAGGATAAGCCCGGGGTGTTGAACCGCATGGTGAGCCTGTTCCGCCGCCGCCGCTACAACATCGAATCCCTGGCGGTGGGCCATTCGGAGACCCCCGGGATCTCCCGCATGACCTTCGTGGTGGAGGGGGACGATCGGGTCATCGAGCAGTTGAAGAAGCAGCTGGAGAAGCTGGTCAACGTGATCGAGGTGCGGGATGTGACCGGCGAGCCGGCGGTGGTCCGGGAGCTGGCCCTGGTCCGGGTGCGGGCTGTCCCCGAGCAGCGGGGGGAGGTGGCCCAGCTGGTGGAGCTCTACCGGGCCAAGGTGGTGGATGTGGACCACGACTCCCTCATGGTGGAGGTCACCGGGACGGAGGAGAAAGTGAACCACTTGATCACCCTCCTCGAGCCCTTCGGGATCGAGGAGGTCGTGCGTACCGGCCCGGTGGCCATGGTGCGGGGCGCCCGCCCCAAGGAGTTCCGCATCAACGTGCTCAAGTAGGGGGTGAGCTTTGGCGCGGATCTATTACGAGGACGACGCTTCTTTGGAGCCCCTCTCGGGGAAGACGGTGGCGGTGATCGGCTACGGCTCCCAGGGCCACGCCCACGCCCTGAACCTCAGGGATTCGGGCGTGAAGGTGGTGGTGGGGCTTAGGGAAGGGGGCGCGTCGTGGAGGGCCGCGGAGGAGGCGGGCCTCTCCGTCCTCCCGATCGCCGAGGCGGCGCGAACGGGAGACCTCATCGCGCTCCTGATCCCCGATCAGGCACAACCCGATGTCTATCGGGAACGGATCGCGCCGCATCTCTCGCCGGGGAAGTGCCTCCTCTTTGCCCACGGATTCAACGTCCACTACGGCCAGATCGTCCCGCCGCCCGAGGTGGATGTGATCATGGTGGCCCCCAAGGCCCCCGGCCATCGGGTGCGGGAGATCTTCGTGGAGGGCGGCGGCACGCCGGCGCTCCTCGCGGTCTACCAGGACGCCACCGGCAACGCGGTGGAACTGGCTTTGGCCTACGCCAAGGGGATCGGCTGCACCCGGGCCGGGGTGATCGAGACCACTTTCGCCGAGGAGACGGAGACCGACCTCTTCGGGGAGCAAGCGGTGCTCTGCGGGGGGGTCTCGGCCCTGATCAAGGCGGGGTTCGAGGTGCTGGTGGAGGCCGGGTATCAGCCGGAGATCGCGTACTTCGAGTGCCTACACGAGCTCAAGCTCATCGTGGACTTGATCCAACAGGGAGGTCTCACCTACATGCGCCATTCCATCTCCGACACCGCCGAATACGGGGACTACGTGGCCGGGCCCAGGATCGTCACCGAGGCGACCAAACAGGAAATGCGGCGGATCCTCCGTGAGGTCCAGGACGGGACCCACGCCCGCAATTGGATCTTGGAGAACATGGCCGGCCGGCCGTTCTTCAACGCCATGCGGCGAAGGGAGCGGCGGCATCCCATCGAGGAAGTGGGGCGGAGACTGCGGCGGATGATGCCCTGGCTTCCGCCCGTGGAGGTGTGAGGGCGTGGAGGTACGGCTCTACGACACCACCCTCCGGGACGGGGCCCAGGGGGAGGGGATCTCCTTCTCCCTGGAGGCGAAGCTCCGGATCTGCGAGCGCCTGGCCCGCTTCGGGGCCCGCTACATCGAGGGAGGCTGGCCCGGGGCGAACCCTAAGGACACCGAGTTCTTCGCCCGCGCACGGGAGCTGGAGCTCGGGGATGCGGCGCTGGTGGCCTTCGGGAGCACCCGGAGGGCGGGGGTATCCCCCGAGGAGGACGGGAACCTCCGGGCGCTCCTCTCCGCGGGGACCCCGGCGGTGGCGCTGGTGGGCAAGGCCTGGACCCTGCACGTTGAGGAAATCCTGCGCACCACGCGCGCCGAGAACCTGCGGATGATCGCCGATTCGGTGGGCCTCATGGTGGCCCACGGGGTGGAGGTCTTCTTCGATGCCGAGCACTTCTTCGACGGCTTCAAAGAGGACCGCGACTACGCCCTGGAGGTCCTGCGGGCGGCGGCGGAGGCCGGGGCCGATTGGCTCGTCCTCTGCGACACCAACGGGGGGACACTCCCCTGGGAGGTGGGGGAGATCACCGCGGCGGTACGCCGGGAGTTCCCCGGGGCGCGCCTGGGGATCCACGCCCACGACGACGGGGGCCTGGCAGTGGCCAACACCCTGGCCGCGGTACGTGCGGGGGCGGAGCTGGTGGAGGTCACGGTCAACGGGTACGGGGAGCGCTGTGGCAACGCCGACCTGTGTGTCGTGGTCCCGGACCTCCAGCTCAAGATGGGATACGAAGTGGTTCCGCCGGAGCGGCTGAGGGAGCTCACCTCCCTCTCCCATTTCGTGGCCGAACTCGCCAATATGCCCCAAGCGTCCTTCCAGCCGTACGTGGGCCGGAGCGCCTTCGCCCACAATGGGGGAATCCACGTGGACGCCTTCCGGAAGGTCCCCCGCAGCTACCAGCACATCGACCCCGGGTTGGTGGGGAACCGCCCCCGGGTGTTGGTGTCGGAGCTATCGGGGAAGGCCAACGTGGAGGTCAAGGCCGCGGAGCTGGGGTTCTCCCTCTCGGGGGAGGAGGCCCGGCGGGTGGTACGGGCGGTGAAGGAGCTTGAGGGAAAGGGATTTCAATTCGAGGGCGCCGAGGGATCCTTCGAGCTCCTCGTACGCCGCTCGCTCGCGGCCCGACTACGTCCCGCCCTTCGAACTCCTGGATTTCCTGGTGCTGGTGGAGAAGCGCGTGGGCAAGGAGATCCTCGCCGAGGCCACGGTGAAGGTACGGGTGGGGGAGGAGGTGATGCACACCGCGGCGGAGGGGAACGGCCCCGTCCACGCCCTGGATCGGGCGATCCGGAAGGCACTCCTCCCCTTCTACCCGGGACTCGCGCGGGTACGGCTTTCGGACTACAAGGTGCGGATCCTGAACGAGGGAGCTGGGACCGAGGCCACGGTGCGGGTCCTGATCCTTGCCTCCGATGGCGAGCACTCGTGGGCCACGGTGGGGAGCTCTCCCAACATCATCGAGGCCAGCTGGCAGGCGCTGGCCGATAGCCTCGAATTTCCCCTTGTCCGTGGCTGGATATGAGAGAGGAGGTGGTACGGATGGGACTTCGGTGGAAGGGAAGGTCCTGATCTTCGACACGACCCTACGGGATGGGGAGCAGACCCCGGGGGTCTCGTTTACCCCCGAGGAGAAGCTCCGGATCGCCAGACAGCTGGCACGGCTGAGGGTGGACGTGATCGAGGCCGGGTTCCCGGCGGCCTCCCCGGGCGACCTGGAGGCGGTCCGGCGGATCGCGCTGGAGGTGGAGGGCCCGGTGATCTGCGGCCTGGCCCGGGCCCGGGAGGAGGACATCCGCGCCGCCTGGGA
>JAADIW010000114.1 GCA_013151115.1 Caldisericota bacterium | reverse complement strand
GGCGGGATCTCGGATTACGGGATCGGGATCTTCGTGACCGAGCTCTCCGAGGCCTTCCGTGCCCTGCGCCGGATCTGAGCGGGGCTCACCGCCCCCCCAGGATCTTCATCACCGCCCGGTGGAGGGGGGAGCCGCCGTGGCCCGCGGGGGGGATGGAGGCCTCGTCGGGCTTATCGGTGAGGCCGAAGAGCAACGCCCCCCTCTCCCGCGCCTCCCCCGCGAACTCCCACACCTCGGCGGTGAGGACGATCTCCTCGGCGAGGACCCGCTCGGGCGGGGTCCCATCGGGGAGGAGATCCATGCGGGCGAGGGTCTCCTCGTACTCCAGGCGCCGGAAGGCCTTGAAGGGGGTGGGATCGCCCCGGGCGAGGGCCCCCTCGATCTCCCCCCTCAGCCGCGCGAGCCCGGGGGGGAGCCCTTCGCAGGCGGAGAGGAACTCCGCGAACGTCCGGACCTTCCCCGCGGACACCTCCTCCAGGCGCCTCAGGGGATAGGCGCCACTGGAGACCACCAGGGCCGCGAACACCACCAGATCCTGGTTGTCACCGGTGAAGGCGTGATAGCGGGGGTCGTTCAGCGCGCGGTAGGCCCGCTGGAACCCCTCCCGGTCGAATTCCCCGCCGAGGACGGACGCCGCGATCCGCTCGGCGGCGGCGATCCTGGCCGCGTCCACCGGGGCGGAGTTGCGCCCCCGGGCCCCGAAGGCGGTCTTGTCCAGATCGACGATCACCGCGGTCCCTTCGTCCAGGGGGAAGTCCTCCGCCCGGAGCCGCTCGAGGAAGCGCCCGATGAGGCCCCATCGGTTGGCGTACACCACCCCCCCGGAGACCTCCATCCGGGGGGGAGACCCGGGGTCCTCGGCGGCGATGAAGCCCCGCACGGGGACGAGCTCCCCCAGGGCGGCGATGGTGCGGCCGTCGTTGTGGCGGGTGTCCCCGACGTAGACGATGCGGCGCAGCTCCGCGCCCCGGAGGCCCTGGGCCGCCTCCAGGATGCGGACCACCACGCGGGCGTATTCGGCACTCCCCTTGCGGGGAAGTTCGCCCCCCAAGCCCAGTTCCTCCCGCAGCTCGGCGAAGCCCGGCAGGCGGGGGTCCTGGGGGCGGAGGCCCCTGTAGGCGACCGCGTCCCCGAGCAGGTCAGCGAGGCAACCGCGTCGGTAGCCCATCACAGGAGCCCCTTGGCCACCACGAGCTCGGCGTTGAGGATCGCCCCCCCGGCGGCCCCCCGCACCGTGTTGTGTCCCAGGATCTCCAGACGCCAATCGAGCACGGGGCACGGGCGGATCCTACCCACCACCACGCTCATCCCCCCGCCGACATCCCGGTCGAGTCGGGGCTGGGGCCGGTCGGGCTCGCGGCGCACCACGATGGGGCGTTCCGGGGCGCTGGGGAGGCCGAGTTCCTGGGGAAGTCCCCGGAACCCTTCCAGCGCCTCCACCACCTCCCCGAGCTCCGCCCGCCGGGAGAGCTTCACCGAGACCGCCTCGAGGTGTCCGTCCCGCGTGGCCACCCGGTGACAGTGGGCCGAGATCCGCACCCCCGCCTCCTCTATCCCCTCGGAGGTGAGCCTGCCCCAGATCTTCCGGGGCTCCCTGGCGAGCTTCTCCTCCTCGCCGGGGATGTGGGGGAGGACGTTGTCGAGGATGGCCACCCCGGGCACCCCGGAGAAGCCGGCCCCGGAGAGCGCTTGCATGGTGACCACCACCACTGCCTCCACCCCGAACCGGCGCCGGAGGGGCTCCAGGGCGAGGACGAGCTGGGCCGTGGAGCAATTGCTCCCGGTGACGATGAACCCCTCCCATCCCCGCTTCCTCCGCTGGAGCTCCACGAGGCCGAGGTGGTCGGGGTTCACCTCGGCGACGATGATGGGCACATCCGGGTCATAGCGATGGCTGCGGGCGTTGGAGGAGACGATGTAGCCCGACCGGGCGAACTCCTCCTCCACGGGCCCGGCCACCTCCGCCGGAAGGGCGGAGAACACGAGCTTCCCCGGGATCCCCGGCCGCGGAAGGACCACCGGCAATTCCCGCACCGCCTCCGGTATCCCCTCGGGGAAGATCCAGCGCACCGCCTCCCCGTAGGGCACCCCCGCCGAGCGCTCCGAGGCCGCCACGGCCGCGATCTCGAACCAGGGATGACGGGAGAGCAAGCGCACGAACCACTGCCCCACCATCCCCGTTGCCCCGAGCACCGCCACGGGGATCCTCTCCATCATCCCCCCTTCCCCAGCTCGAACTCCCGGTGGATGGCCCGCACCGCGTCCTCCACCTGCCCCTCCGAGACCACCAGGGAGATGTTGTGCTCGGAGGAACCCTGCGCGATGGAGATCACGTTGATCCCCGCCTTCCCCAGGGCGCCGAAGAGCTTGGCCGCGATCCCGGGGGTGCGGCGCATCCCCTTGCCCACCGCGGCCACGATGGCCACCCCGTCCTCGGCCCAAATCCGATCCACGTTCCTCGCCGCGAGCTCCGGCGCGAACGCCGCGTTCAGCGCGTCCAGGGCCCGCGCCGCCTCCTCGCTGCGGATGGCGAAGCAGATGTTCTGCTCGGAAGAGGACTGGGAGATCATGAGCACGCTTATCCCCTCCCGGGCCACCGCGGAGAAGACCTTGGCCGCGATCCCCGGCACCCCGATCATCCCCCGGCCCTCAACGGTCACGAGGCTCAGGGACTTGATGGCGGTGATGGCCTTCACCGTGGACGCCCCCTCCACGGGGGACGAGGTGATGAGGGTGGAGGGCCCGTCGGGGTTGAACGTGTTCTTGATGCGGATGGGGATCCCCCGCTCCACCGCGGGGAGGACCGTCTTGGGGTGGATCACCCGGGCGCCGAAGTAGGAGAGCTCCGCCGCCTCGGCGTAGGACAGCTCCGGCAGGGTACGGGCCTCGGGAACGATCCGGGGGTCGGCGGTCATCACGCCGTCCACGTCGGTCCAGATCCAGATCTCATCGGCGTCCAGGCTCGCGGCGATGATGGAGGCGGAGAAATCGCTCCCGCCCCGGCCCAGGGTGGTGATCACCCCCGCGGGGGTGGCCCCGATGAACCCGGTGATCACCGGGATCGTCCCCTCCGCCAGGAGCGGGAGCACCGTCCCCCGGGTGCGTTCCCGGGTGGGCTCCCACTGGGGGGAGGCGGCGCCGTGGCGGGCGTCGGTGACGATGAAACCGCTCGCCTCCAGGGCCCGGGCGGCGTAGCCCTCGCGCCGCAGGGCCGCGGCAGTGAGCCGCGCCGAGAGCCGCTCCCCGAACGAGGCCACCGCGTCCAGGCCCCGTGGGGTGAGTTCCCCCAGCACCCCCACCGCGGCACAGAGGTTCTCGAAGTCCCGGATGAGGGCGTGG
>JAADIW010000151.1:3382-6224 GCA_013151115.1 Caldisericota bacterium | reverse complement strand
AGGCCGCGAACCACGCGCGGAGGTCGATCTCCCCCGCGAAGAGGGGCGCGATCGCCAGGCAGATCGCGGCCGCCGCGGGGGCGAGCCGCCTCATCCCCCCTCCCCCGGCCGCAACTCCGGGATCGCGGCGAGGTCCCCGCGCCCGAGGATCCCCAGGAGCTCACGGGCGGCGGCCGCCACCTCGGGGGATAGGCCCTCCCCCAGCGAGAGGTCCTTCGGCTGGATTCCGATGAGGATCACCTCCCCGATGCCGCGACAGAGTTCGGCGAAGAGGGCCGGGAGCGGGAGGGCATGGGTGGAGCCCCACGGCGCCACCCCGGGGCCGCCGGGGATCCGGCGGATCGTGCCCGGGGGGAGCCCCATCTCCACTGCGTCCACCACCACGAGGAGTTCGGGGGAGAGGCGCGCGATCTTGCCGAGCACGTTCTCGGGGGCCTGTCCGGCGGGGACGGAGAGCCAGCCCTCGCCGCGGAAGCGTTCGGCCACCCACACGCCCACCCCGTCGTCGCGGGCCAACGGGTTCCCCACGCCGAGGAGCACCTTTTCCACCGCTACAGCAGGTTCTCCCGCAGGAACGTCCGGAACGGATGGGCCATCGCCCGCAGCGTCTCCGGCTTCCTGATGACGATGCGATGCCCGGGGAGGGAGATGATGCCGCGGTCCGCGAGCTCCGAGAGGATGCGGATGGCGGTCTCGGTGGAGATGCTCGCCATCTCGGCGAGTTCCGCCCGCTGGAGCTCGAGGCCGATGTCGAGGCCCTCCTCCGTCTCCTCGCCGAAGGCGCGGGCGAGCTCCAGGAGGACCCGGGCCACCCGTTCCTTGGCCGAGCGGGACGCGATCTCGACGAGCTTGTCCCCGAAGGCCTTGAGCTCCCGCGCCAGCTTCTCCACCAGGCGCACGGCGACGTCGGAGTGGCGGCGCACGAACCGGAGGAAGTCCTCCCGGGGGATGAACATGAGGCGCGAGGGTTCCAACGTCTTGGCGTAACAGGTATAGGTCTCGCCGTCGAACAGGGTCTTCTCCCCCAGGATCTCGCCGGGGCCGAGGAGTTTCAGGATCTGGGAATGGCCGCCGCGGGCGTGTTTCGCCACCTTGACCTTCCCCTCGCAGAGGATGTAGAGGCCGAAGGACGGCATGCCCTCGTGGAACACGGTCTCCCCCGCCCCCAGCTCCAGGGGGTGCATGAGGGAACGCAACTCCTCCCACTCCTCGGACGAAAGCCCCTGGAAGATGTAGGAACAGCCCGCGTCACAGGTCTTGCAGGAAAGACCCGGCTTCGATTTCGCGGTAGCTCCCCGCATCTCGATAACGTTTGTACCGCAGGGCGAGGAGCTCGTCCAGGGGCAGGGAGGAGAGTTCATCCAGGTGCCTTATCAGGGCCTCCCGGACCGTGGCCGCGGCCGCGTCGGGATCGGTATGGGCCCCGCCGAGGGGCTCGGGCAGCACTTCGTCTATCACCCCGAGGGCGTGGAGCTTCGGGGCGGAGAGCCCCAGGGCGTCCGCCGCCTTGGGGGCCGCCTTCTGGTCCTTCCATAGGATCGCCGCGGCGCCCTCGGGGGAGATCACCGAGTAGATGGCGTACTCCAACACCAGCACCCGGTCCGCGCACGCGATGGCCACCGCGCCCCCCGAGCCTCCCTCCCCCACGATCACCGCCACCGTGGGCACCCGCACCGAGAGCATCGTCTCGATGGACCGGGCGATGGTCCCGGCGATGTTGTGGGACTCGGCTTCCACCCCCGGATATGCCCCCGGCGTATCCACGAGGGAGACGATGGGGAACCGGAGCCGGTCCGCGAGCTCCATCAGGCGCACCGCCTTGCGGTAGCCCGCCGGCCCCGCCATCCCGAACCGGTACCGCTTCTGTTCCTCCAGGGTCCGCCCCTTCTGGTGGAAGAGGACCACCAGCCGTTTGCCGGCGAGCTCGGCCAGCCCCCCGCGCAGGGCCTGATCGTCCCCCAGGAGCCGGTCGCCCCGCAGCTCGTAGAAGTCGTCGAACACCCTCTCCACGAGCTCGATCCCGGTGGGGCGGCGCTCGTGGCGGGCGAGCTTCACCCGATCCCAATCGGAGAGGGTGGCGAAGTACTCGCGCCGGAGCTCCTCGAGCTTGCGTTCGAGGAGCGAGAGCTCCTCGGCGAGCTCGAGGCCATCCTGCTGGATGAGCCGTTTGAGCTCGGCGATCTTATCCTCCAGGGCCTTGAGGGTCCCCTCATCCACCATGCCTGCCTCCGTCGAGGAGCGCGAGGATCCGCGCGAGCTCGCCCCGGAGCTCCTCGCGCCGGACCACCCGGTCCACCATGCCCCGGGCCAGGGCGAAATCCTCCGTTTGGAAGTCGGGGGGGAGCTTCTCCTTCGTCGTCTGTTCGATCACCCGGGGCCCGGCGAAGCCGATCTTGGTGCCGCGCTCGGCCAAGGTGATGTCGGCGAGCGAGGCGATGGAGGCGAGCACGCCCCCGGTGGTGGGATAGGTGAACACGGCGATGTAGGGGATGCCCGCGCGGGCGAGCTTCCCCCGTACCAGGACCGTCTTGGGCATCTGCATGAGCGAGAGGACCCCCTCCTGCCCCCGGGCCCCGCCGGAGGCGGCGACGAGGACGAACGGGACGCGTAGCTCCACGGCGCGTTCCATGGCTAGACACAACTGCTCCCCCACCACGCTCCCCATGCTCCCCCCGATGAAGCGGAAATCCATCACCGCGAGCACCACCGGGTGCCCCCCGATCTTCGCCTCCACCACCTTCACCGCGTCCAGGAGGCCCGTCTCCCGCTGGGCCTCCTTGACCCGGTCAGGATAGGGCTTCAGGTCCACGAACCCCAGCGGATCGTCCGCCACCAGCGGCGC
>JAADIW010000151.1:0-3358 GCA_013151115.1 Caldisericota bacterium | reverse complement strand
AGGGACGCGATCCTCTCCTCGGCGGAGAGGAAGAAATAGGCGCCGCAGTGGGGACAGATGTAGCTGTTCTGGGCGAGCTTCTTGCGGAAGACGAGCTCGCCACAGGATTGACACCTGAGCCATAGGTCCTCGGCCCGGGAGGGTGTGACCTCCACGTAATCGCGTCTATTCTTCTTTTCGTCCTTCCAGATCGGCATCCCGACCTCGCTTGAGGCTCTCGGGGAACACTATGCCCCCCGAGAGGATCAGGCTCAACCCCTCGTCCACCGGCATGTCGAGCTCGATGATCTCGTCCTTGGGGATGAAGAAGACCCAGCCGGAGAGGGGATTGGGGGCCGTGGGGGCATAGACCGAGACGCAATCCTTGCCCACGATGCGGTCGATCTGTCCCACGTCGTCCTCGGTGACGAAGCCCAACACGTACATCCCCTCCCGGGGATACTCGAACAGGACGACGCGCCGCAGCTTCGTGGAGTTGCGCTGGAACAGGGCGTGGACGAGCTGGCGCATGGCCCAGTAGACCTTCCGCAGCCCCGGGACGGAGAGGAGGAGCCGCTCCAACCAGTTGTGGAGTTTTCGCCCCAGCCACAGGCGGCTCAACGCCCCCACCGCGATCACGATCACGAAGGTGATGATGAGCTCCACCCCGGGGATGTAGCGGCCGAAGGCGCGGATGAGGAGCCGGGCGAACGGGGTCTCGGGGCCGAAGAGATGATAGATGAACCGGTAAAGTAGCCAGATAACGACGGCGGTGAGGCCGATGGGAAGGGCCACCAGGAGGCCGGTGACGAAGCTCTCGCGCAACCAGTTCAGCGGACGCAAAAAACCGCGCATGGCGATCCGGGGAGAGTATAGCGTTGTCCCGGCGGCCCCCAACCCGGCCCGGTCGCCGGCCTGATCCCACGGAGCTCAGAGCCGATACCCACAGGAGAGCTCGGCGGCGAGGCGTCTTATCTCCTCGGGGCCGAGGGCGCCGGCGGCGGGGGGAAGCAGGCCCACGAGACCCTTCCCCTCGGGCACGATGAAGCGCTGGAGGAAATAGGGTGCGTCGCCGATCTCCCGGCGGATCTCCCGCACGTCCTCGGCGGTGAGCGGGGGAGCCAGCGTGGTGCGTAGCTCGTACGCCGGCGCCAGCTCCCGCACGATCTCGAGGGAACGCTTGACCCTGGCCACCACATCGGCGGCCCTCTCCCGCGGGATACCGGCGAGCTCGGCGTAGCGCCCGAACGGGGCCTTTATGTCCAGGGCGATGTAGTCCAGGAGCGCCTTCCCAAGGAGCTCCTCCAGCACCTCCGGGTTCGTCCCGTTGGTGTCGAGCTTGACCTGGAGACGGAGCTTCTTCGCCTCGGTGGCGAAGTCCACGAGGTCGCCCTGGAGGGTGGGCTCGCCGCCGGTGATCGCCAGCCCCTGGACGAAGCCCGCCCGTTCGGCGAGGGCCGCGAGCACCTCCCAGGGATCGAGCAGTTCCAGGCTTCCGGCCCTCTCGGGGAGCACCAGCTCGGGGTTGTAGCAGAAGGGGCACCGGAGATTGCAGCCCACCGTCCACACCACCGCGGCCACCTTCCCCGGATAGTCGATGAGGGATAGACCGAGGAAGTGGGCGATCCTCATCCTCTCGCCGGGACGCGCCCCACGTTGAACACGAGCCTCCGCTTGAACTCGGAGCGCTTGCCCGCGTTCCACTGCTCCACCGGCCGCAGGTACCCCACCACCCGGGAGTAGACCTCGGCCCTGGCGCCGCAGCTCGGGCAGCGCTCGCGCTCGCCCGCGACGTAGCCGTGGGAGGGACAGATGGAGAAGGTGGGGGTGATGGTGAAGTAGGGCAGCCGGAAGTGGGCGACGATCTGGCGCACGAGGGCCTTCACCGCTTCCCCCGTGGGGACCCGTTCCCCGAGCCAGATGTGGAGCACGGTCCCCCCGGTGTAGCGTACCTGCAGCGGATCCTGGAGCTTGAGCACCAGGTAGAGATCCTCCGAGAACTCCACCGGAAGGTGGGTGGAGTTGGTGTAGTAAGGCGCGGCGCCGCGTTGTACCTCCTCCTCGTTGGCCACGATGATGTCCGGGAACTGGTTCTTGTCGAGGAGGGCCAGGCGGTGGCTCGTCCCCTCGGCCGGGGTGGCCTCCAGGTTCCAGAGGTGGCCGGTCTCCTCCTGGAACTCCACCAGCTTCCGGTTCATGAAGTCGAGGACCCTCTCGGCGAACGCGATGCACTCGGGGTCGGCGAGGGTCCTCCCGAAGAGGTTCAAGCACGCCTCGTTCATCCCGATGATCCCGATGGTGGAGAAGTGGTTGGTCCAGTACTCGCCGGTGGCCCGTTTGACCCCCTGGAGCCAGAAGCGGGAATAGGGGTAGAGGCCGGATTCGGTGAGGCGTTCGAGGAGCTTTCGCTTGATGATGAGGGATTGCTTCGCGAGGTCCATGAGTTCGTCCAGGCGCGCGAGGAACTCCTCCTCATTGCGGGCGAGGTAGCCGATGCGGGGGAGGTTGATGGTCACCACGCCGATGGACCCGGTGAGGGGGTTGGCGCCGAAGAGACCCCCGCCGCGCTTTCGGAGCTCGGTGTTGTCCAGCCGCAGGTGGCAGCACATGGAGCGCACGTCCTCGGGCCGCATGTCGGAGTTCACGAAGTTGGCGAAGTAGGGGATGCCGTATTTGGCCGTCATCTCCCAGACCGGCTCCAGGTCCGGGTCGTCCCAGGGGAAATCGGGCGTGATGTTGTACGTGGGGATGGGGAAGGTGAACGGCCGGCCGGTGGCGTCCCCCGCGCTCATGACCTCGGCGAAGGCCCGGTTGAACCACGACATCTCGCGGGAGAACTCCCCGTAGACGGCGCGTTGGGGCCTGCCGCCGATGATCACCGGCTCCCGCTCCATGAAGGCGGGGACGCGGATGTCCAGGGTGCAGTTGGTGAAGGGGGTCTGGAAGCCCACGCGGGTGGGCACGTTCAGGTTGAACACGAATTCCTGTAGGGCCTGCTTCACCTCATCGTAGGTGAGCTCGTCGTGAGCGATGAAGGGGGCGAGGTAGGTGTCCAGGGAGGAGAAGGCCTGCGCCCCGGCGGCCTCGCCCTGCAGGGTGTAGAGGAAGTTCGCCGCCTGCAGCAGGGCCGTGCGGAAGTGTTTCGGGGGCTTGGAGTGGATCTTCCCCCGCACGCCCCCGAACCCCTTGAGCAGCAGGTCCCTCAGGTCCCAGCCCACGCAGTACGGGCCGAGGGTCCCGAGGTCGTGTATGTGGAAATCCCCTTTTTCATGAGCCTCGCGGATGTGCGAGGGGTAGACCCGCGAGAGCCAGTAACGGGAGATGACCTTCTCGGTGAGGAAGACGTTGAGCCCTTGGAGGGAGAAGGACATATTGGCGT
>JAADIW010000116.1 GCA_013151115.1 Caldisericota bacterium | reverse complement strand
GGGTGAGGGCACGCCCCGCCCCCTCCGTTCCGTCCTCATCCTTTGAGGAGACGGGCGTTGATGGCCACGATCACCGTGGAGAGGGCCATAAGCGCCGCGCCCAACGCCGGCGAGAGCAACACGCCCAGGGGATACATCGCCCCGGCGGCCATGGGGATGGCGAAGGAGTTATAGCCCGTGGCCCAGCCCAGGTTCTGCACCATCTTCCCGTAGGTGGCCCGGGCGAGCCCGATCACCGCCGCGATGTCCCGGGGGTCGTTGCGCACCAGGATGATGTCCGCGGACTCGATGGCGACATCCGTCCCGGCGCCGATGGCGATCCCCACGTCGGCCTCCACCAGGGCGGGGGCGTCGTTGACCCCGTCCCCCACCATGGCCACCGTGAGCCCCTGCGCCTTCACCTTTTTGATCACCTCGGCCTTCTCGTGGGGGAGGACCTCGGCGAAGTAGTCATCGAGGCCCAACTCCCCGGCCACCCACTTGGCTACATCCTCGGCATCGCCGGTGAGCATGAGGACCTTGATGCCCATGTCCTTGAGGCGCTCCACCGCCTCGCGGGACTCGGGGCGGATCATGTCGGCGAGGGCGATGGCCCCCACCGGCACGTCGTCCACCAGGAGGTAGACCACTGTTTTCCCCTGAGCGGCGAGCTCCCTGACGCGGGGATCGCCGGGGTCGTGCCCCTGCTCGGCCAGGTAGCTCGGGCTCACCACCCGGATCGTCTTCCCTTCCACCCTCCCCTCCACCCCCCGGCCGGGGATGGCCTTCACGTCCTGGGGTTCGGGGATCGCGATCCCCCGCTCCCGGGCGGCGGCCACGATCCCCGCGGCTATGGGGTGTTCCGACCGCGATTCCACCGCCGCGGCGAGCCGCAGGACCTCCTCATCCGGGACGTCGGACAGCGCCACCACGTCGCTGACGCCGAACTGCCCCAGGGTGAGGGTGCCGGTCTTGTCGAACACCACCGCCTGGAGGCCCCTGGCGCGCTCGAACGCGGTCCGGTCACGGATGAGGAACCCCCGCCGGGCGGCGATGGCGGTGGACACGGAGACCACCAGCGGGATCGCGAGGCCCAACGCGTGGGGGCAGGCGATCACCATCACCGTCACCATCCGGGTGAGGGCGAAGTTGAAGGTCTGGCCCGCCGCGAGCCACCCGAACAGCGTGGCCGCGCCCCCTCCGATGGCGATCAGGGTCAGCCACAGGGCCGCCCGGTTGGCGAGGTCCTGGGTCTTGGAGCGGGCCTCCTGGGCCTTCCGCACGAGGTCGATCACCTGGGCGAGATACGTCTCGTCCCCGGTGCGTCTCACCTCCACGGTGATGGCCGATTCCCCGTTTATCGCCCCGCCGATCACCTCGTCCCCCACCCCCTTCTCCACGGGACGGGATTCGCCGGTGAGCATGGACTCGTTCACCGTGGTGCGGCCCTCCACCACCACCCCGTCCACCGGGATCTTCTCCCCGGGCTTCACCAGCACCCGGTCGCCGGGCCTCAGGGCCTCGATGGGGACGTCCTCCACCGCGCCGTCCACCAGGCGGTGGGCGGTGGAGGGCATGAGGCGGGCCAGCTCCTCCAGCGCCTTGGAGGCCCCGAGCACCGAACGCATCTCGATCCAGTGCCCGAGGAGCATCACGTCGATCAGCGTCGCCAGCTCCCAGAAGAAGACCTGGCCCCGCAGGCCCAGCACCACCGCCGCGGAGTACACGTAGGCCACCGAGATGGCCAGGGCGATCAGGGTCATCATCCCCGGCTGCCGCTTCCGCAGCTCATCCCACATCCCCCTGAGGAACGGCCAGCCCCCGTAGAAGTAGACCGCGGAGGCCAGGACGAGCTGGAGGTAGGGGGCCCCGGGGAAGGCCAGGGCCTTGGGCAGCCCGAGGAGTTTCTGGATCAGGGGGGATAGGAGGAGGATGGGGACGGTGAGCCCCAGGGAGACCCAGAACCGGCGGCGGAAGTCGGCCACCATCTGGGCGTGGTGGGCATGATGGTCGTGGCCCTTATGGGCCTTGTGCTCACTACGGGCCATGCCCCCGTGGCCGGCATGGCCCTCATGCCCCCCGGGCGCCATCCCTCTATGGCCCTCGTGCTCGGCGGGGCTCGCTTGAGGTCCGGCGTACTTTTCCGGCTCTTTATCGAACACCTCAGCGCAGGACGCGGAGCAGAAATAGAACGTCTTCCCCCCGAACTCCCGGGTCTCGGCGGCCGCCGAGGCCTCGAGCTCCATACCGCAAACCGGATCCCTCACCGTGCTCATCCCCCATCACCCCCGGCGTCCGATGGGCTCCAGGCGACCGCCCATGCACCGCCCACGATCCCCAGCAGGCTCGCGAGCACTCCCCCCATCCCGAAGAGCAGGTTCACGGCGGAGACCACCAGGATGGCGATCCCCCAGCCCTGGGACTTCTCCGGGCGGGAATAGAGCATGGCCGCGCCCACGAGGACCACGACGCCGAACACCAAGCCCAGCCACGGCAGGCGGGGCCAACCCGCGTAGCCCCCCATCATCCCGTGGCCCCACATCCACGAAACCGGTCCGACCCAACCGTACATCGCGATGCCGGCCCCGGCCATCCAGATCCCGGCGAGGAGCGACAGCACGAACGCCCCCACCGGCCTTTCCCTCCGCTCGGCCATCTCATACCTCCTCGGGCGGAGGCCACCCCCGGGGCGGCCCCGCCTCCGTCCTCAGCAGCAATGGCCCCCGCCGCGGCCGCGATCGTCGCGCCGGGGACCGCCGGTGGCGAGCCGTACCGCGACGTAGATCACCGCGCCGAACACGAGGAGCCCCAGCAGGGCGAAGAGTATCATCCAACCCATGCCCATGTCCTCTCCCCACGGCATCGGCTACCCCCTCACACCGTCTCCAGGGCCCGGATGAGCCCGACCTCGGCCTCCCGTGCCACCCGCGTGAGCTCCGGGTTGCCCGCGATCCCCAGGACCGCCGTGGGCCTGGCCACGGCGACGTTCACCCTCTCCCCATCGCGGTAGACGACCACGTGGCAGGGGAGGAGGAGGCCCACCTCCGCCTCGGCGGCGTGGGCCCGGTGGGCGAGCCGGGGGTTGCAAGCGGCGAGGATCCCGTAATCCTGGAACTCGACCCCCAGTTTCTCCCGCATGGCGCGGGCGAGATCGATCTCCGCCTGTATCCCGAATCCCTCGGCGGCCAACGCCTCTTTGACCCTCTCCATCGCCTCCGCGAACGGGAGGTCCACCGTCTTCCGGTAGCTGTAATTGGCCATCTGTTCTCCTTTCGATGTTTAAACGCATTTTTATTTTAAACCTGTTCGATGGAAATTCAAGGGAGGCCACGGGGAGGTCCCGTGGAGACGTGTACACCCCGCCCTGAATGGGACGGAACGGCACCGCGGGCC
>JAADIW010000113.1 GCA_013151115.1 Caldisericota bacterium | reverse complement strand
TGTCGGGGCTCGGGCGCGGCTGAGCCCTCAGGGCCGGGGGCCGAAGAGGAGGGTGCCCAGGCGGATCATGGTCGCCCCTTCCTCCACCGCCACCTCCCAGTCCGCCGACATCCCCATGGAGAGGACCTCCATCCGCGCCCCCGGGATCCCCTCCCGGCCGAGCTCCTCGAACAGCTTCCGCATCTCCCGGAAGTAGGGGCGGGAATCCTCGGGATCCTCGGGGACGGGGGGGATCGCCATCAGCCCCCGGACCTCGAGATGCGGCAGCCGGGAGAGCTCCCGGATGAAATCCGCCACCGCCTCCGGCATCACCCCCGCTTTCTGGGGTTCCCGGCCGATGTTCACCTCGACGAGCACCGGGAGCACCCGTTCCCCTTGGGCGAGGAGCCGCTCCAGGCGCTCGGCGAGCTTCAGGGAGTCCAGCGTCTGAACCCAGTCGAAGACATCCAGGGCCTTCTTGGCCTTGTTGCGCTGGAGGCGCCCGATCATGTGCCAGGTGGCGGGCTCGGGGACGTGGGGCCTCTTGGACAGCGCGTCCTGTACGTAGTTCTCGCCGATGTGGTCGATCCCGGCGGCGATGGCGGCCCGGATCTCCTCCGGGCTCCTCCCCTTGGTGGCCGCCAGCACCGTGACGTGCCCCGGCACCCTTTTCAAGATCTCCTCACATCGCTTCCGTATCTCTTCGGGCCGCATCACCCGGATCTTACCCCAGTGCGGGGCGGCCACGCGGATGGATCAGGTATCATCGGGGCGGCATGCGGAAGGCGATCGGTGCGGTGGACATCGGTGGTACCAGGACCAGGGTGGGGATCTTCCGCGATGGGAGGCTCGTCGCCCGGACTTCGTTCGCCACCAAGGGCCTCCCGGAGGTGGTGGAGGCCCTGCGGCGGTTGCTCGTCCGGGGCAAGGCGGAACCCGTCGCCATCGGGGTGGGGGCCCCGGCGCCGTTGGACATGCGCCGTGGGGTGATCCTCAACTGCCCGAACCTCCCGCATTGGAACGGGGTCGCGGTGGTCGAGGAGCTGTCGCGGGAGTTCGGCTGCGAGGTGTATCTCGCCAACGACGCCACCACCGCCGCCATCGGCGAGCTCGAGTTCGGCCACCGTGCCCGGGATTTCGTTTACATCACCTGGTCCACCGGGATCGGCGGGGGGATCGTCTCGGGCGGCCGCGTGGTGTGGGGGATGGAGGGGCAGGCGGGCGAGGTCGGCCACATGGTCATCCATCCCCAGGGTCCCCACTGTCGCTGCGGGAAGCGGGGATGTCTCGAGGCGATCGCGTCGGGGACGGGGATCGCCCGGGCCGCCCGGGAGCTCTTCGCCAGACGGCTCACCGCCGCCACTGTGGTGGGGAGGGCCCGGGATGGGGATCCCACCGCCCGGCGGATCGTGGCCCGGGCCTGTGAAGCCATGGGACAAGGGATCGGGATCCTATGGGAGATCTTCGAGCCGGAGATGATCGTCCTCGGCGGCGGGCTCACCCGATCCTGGGACTATCTCGGCCCGATGGTCCTCTCGGCGGCGCGGGAGTTCGCCCGCACCCCGCCCCGGGTGGAGCTCACCCCCCTCGGCGACGACGTGGGCCTCTACGGTGCCTCGGCGCTGCACCGGCACATCGAGTATTTCGCCTGAGGGCGGCCGTGATCGCCGTCCGCGCGGGCCCCAAAGGGAGCTCGACGGGTCCGATGTGGTGGTTTGGGACATAAACCACTTGATCCTCCCAGCCGGGCCGCTTAACTTAGCCTAGCGCTGCGCCGGTTACGCGGAGGGGAGTGGGGGCGGTTGGCGGTCACAGGGCGGGATGGACTCGGGTGCCTGCGGGAAGCGCTTTCAGCGCTGGTCTCCCTCGGTCGACATCTCCTGGGGTTCGACGCGTGGGCCCTGATATACCGGGAAGAGGGCGCGCTGAGCGTGTTGGGGGACGTGCCGTCCGCCCTCTGGGAGCACGTACGCACCTGGCTCCCGGAGGGTTCGGCTCGGGAGCACGTCAGTGCCCTCTCGGTCCCCCCGGACACGGGGTTCCCCTATGTGGTCGTGGCCCCCATCGCCGCGGGGGAAACGGGGTCCCCCGGGTACCTGCTCTTCGCCTATCGGCGACCCCGGGCGCTGACCACACGCGCCCGGAGCTGTGCGGCGGCCCTCGCCCATCAGGCCGCGGTCCTCCTCCGGGAGCGTCGCCACCGCGAACGGTTGCGGACGGTGTACCGGTTGAGCGGAAAGATCTCCCGCCTACGGGATGAGGCTGAGCTGATCGCCGAGGCCGTGGAGATACTGCGAAAGGCGTTCCGTTACGGACACGTGGGCGTGTTCCTGCGGGAAGGGGAGTGGTTGGTGAACCGGGGCGGCTCCTACTCCGAGGCCTTCGCCCGGGACGAGGAGCTCTTCCGTCCCTTCAAGCGGATCCCCCTGGACCGGGGGATATGCGGCCGGGTGCTCCGCACGGGCGAGTCGGCCCTGGTACCGGACGTGCGCCGGGACCCGGACTACGTCGCGGCCCATCCCCTGATCCGCTCGGAGCTGGTGGTCCCCATCGTGGAGGGCGGGGAGGTCCTGGGGGTGATCAACCTGGAGAGCCCGGAACCCGCCGCCTTCACCGATGCGGACCGAGAGCTGTTGGAATCCCTCGGACGTCAAATAGGGGTCGCCCTGCGGGAGCTGCGGCATCGTCGGGAGCTGGAGGCGCGGGAGGGGTTCCTCCGGGCCCTCAACGAGACCACGGATTACGGCGAACTCCTCCGTTACATTCTGGAACGGGCCATCCGGTTGCTGGCCCCCAAGGCCGATGCGGGGAGCGTGATCGCCTACGATGAGGAGCGGAGGTCCTACCGGCTCCGCGCCGCGGTGAACCGCCCCCTCGACGTGTCGACACGGGAGGAATACCGCGAGGACGAGGTGCTTCACGTCTTCCACCCCGACCGCCCCACGTTGCTCACGTGTCCGCGTCGGGGGGTCCTCCCCGGTCTTCTGGGCCCGTACGCCCCCGGCTCCACCATCTCCATACCCGTGAGGGATCCGGTCACGGGGAAGGCGGTGGCGTTCCTCATCGTGAACAGCGCGGACGGGGAGGAAGCCTTCGGGCCCGCGGACGCGGGGGCGTTGTGGGCGTTCCGGGAGGAGATAACCGCGGTGATATTGCGAGCCCGGAACCTGGAGAGGATCCGGGAGATGGCGTTTCGGGATCCCCTCACGCGGGTTTACAACCGCCATTATCTGGAACGGCTGGTGGAGGGCCTCGCGGGCTCAGCCCGGGCGGCATTGGTGTTGGTCGACATCGATAGCTTCTCCGAGGTGAACGATCGCTTCGGACACCTGGAGGGCGACCGGGTGTTGCGGGGGATCGCGCGGCTGGCCAGCGTGCGGGGCGAGGACGCGGTGGTGAGGTACGGAGGGGACGAGTTCCTGATCCTGATGCCGAACGCGGGGTTCGAGGACGCCCGGGCCGTGGCGGAGCGGCTACGGGGCGCCGTCGCCCGGTGGGACCCGGGCCTCGCGGGGCTCCGCCTGTCCATCAGCTTCGGGATCGCCGCCTGGGATCCGCGTCGGGGGACGCTCGAGGAGGCCCTCGCGCGGGCCGATCGCCTCCTCTACCGCCAACGCAGGAGGTCTTGATCGTCCTAGGGGTCGTCGCTAAGATAAAACCGCAAGCCGAGGTGGCGGAATTGGCAGACGCGCTGTCTTGAGGGGGCAGTGGGCTTTAACGCCCGTGCGGGTTCGACTCCCGCCCTCGGCATTATTTTTATGGGCATTCGCATTGTGGTGGACGTCATGGGGGCGGATCGTCCGCCCGCTGAGCTCGTCCGTGGAGCCCAGGCCGCCGCGAAGAGACTCCCCCTGAACCTGATCTTCGTCGGGAGGCAGACGGAGATCCATCCCCACCTCGACCCTGAGCTCCCGGTGGAGGTGGTGCACGCCCCCGATGTCGTCCGGATGGACGAACCCCCGCTCCGGGCCGCCCGCAAGAAGGAATCGTCCCTCGTCAAGGGGATGAGGATCCTGGCGGACGGCCGCGCGGAGGCGTTTCTGTCGCCCGGCAATACCGGGGCGGTGGTCGCCGCGGCCATCTTCACCCTGGGACGGCTCCCGGGGGTGCTGCGGCCGGGGCTCTGTGCCGCCATCCCCACTCTACCGGGCCGGGAGCTCTACCTGATCGATGCGGGGGCAACCGTGGATTGCAAGCCCTATAACCTCCTCCAATTCGCCGAGATGGGCGAGATCTACGCGCGGGAGGTGCTCGGGGAGGAAGAGCCCCGCGTGGGGCTCCTCAACGTGGGCGAGGAGGAGATAAAGGGCGACAAGCTCACCCGCGAGGCCCACAAGCTCCTCCGGGGGCGGCCCAACTTCGCGGGAAACGTGGAGCCGCACCGGCTCATCACCGCGCGCCCCGCGGACGTGGTGGTATGCGGCGGGTTCGCGGGGAACCTCACCATCAAGGCGCTGGAGGGAGGCGCGGAGGTGGTCTGGGAGGCGTTGAAGCGGGGCATCGGGAACGCCCCGGGGGGGAAGTTCGCGGCCCTGCTCCTGCGGCGGGAACTCCGCGGGCTCTCCCAGCGACTGCGTTACGAGCGCTACAACGGTGCCCCGCTCTTGGGGGTGCGTGGCCTCGTGTTCGTGGCCCACGGGCGTTCCAGTGCCGCTGCGATGGAAGCCGCGGTGGAACGGGCGTTCTGGGCCGCCAGGGCGGGGTTGCTGGAGCGCCTCTCCACGGGCCTCGCGGGGGCGGGATGATGGGACTGCGGGTGGCGGGAACCGGGAGCTTCCTCCCCGAGAGGGTCATCACCAACGATGATCTGTCCCGGACCCTCGACACCTCCGACGAGTGGATCCGTTCCCGTACCGGCATCGCCGCGCGTCACCTCCTGGAACCGGATACGCCCCCGGCATCGATGGGGATCGCCGCCGCGCGGGCTGCCCTCCGACGGGCGGGGTTGGGGCCGAGCGACGTGGATCTCCTCATCGTCGCCACCAACGTGCCCGAGGAGATCATCCCCGGATCCGCCCCCTTTATCGCCGAGGGGCTGGGCCTCCACCACGAGCCCCCGTTCTTCGATATCAAGGCCGGTTGCGCCGGTTTCGTGTTCGGCTTGGCGGTGGCCGGCGCCATGATGGACAGCGGCCTCGTGCGCACCGTCCTCCTGGTGGGGATCGAGGCCCTCTCCCGCTTCGTGGACTGGGAGGACAGGAAGACCTGCGTGCTCTTCGGCGATGGCGCCGGGGCGGTGGTCCTGGTCGGAACCGAGGGGGACCGGGGTATCCTCGGTGCGGCCCTACACGGGGACGCGACGAAACTGGGCCTCCTGCGTATCCCCGCGGGGGGCGTGAGGCTGCCCGCGAGCCCGGAGACCGTGGCGGCCGGGAAACATTTCCTCCGGATGAAGGGACGCGGGGTGTACCAGTCGGCCGTCACGATGATGGAGCGGGCCACTCTGGAGGCCACGGAGCGGGCGGGCATCTCCCTCGCCGATATAGACTGGCTCCTCCCCCACCAGGCCAACCTCCGGATCATCGAGGCGTTGGTGAAGCGCCTCGGGTTCCCCCGGGATCGGGTCCTCGTGAACATCGACCGGGTGGCCAACACCTCCACCGCCTCCATCCCCATCCTCCTGGACGAGGCGGTGCGGGCGGGGAGGATCGGGGACGGTGACATCCTCGCGCTGACCGCCTTCGGGGCGGGGGCTTGCTACGGGACGGTGATCCTGCGGTGGTAGCGTTCCTCTACCCGGGACAGGGGTCCCAGAGGGTGGGCATGGGGACCGAACTGCTCCGGTTTCCCTGGGCGCCGGGGATCCTGCGTTGGGCCGAGGGGATCCTGGGATACTCCCCCCTGGATGCCCTGGGTGACCCCGGGCGGTTGGAACACACCTCCTACCTGCAGCCCCTCCTCCTCGTCGTGGAGCGGCTGGTCACCGAGGCCCTGGGACGGGAGGCGGGGGTCGCCC
>JAADIW010000112.1 GCA_013151115.1 Caldisericota bacterium | reverse complement strand
CGCTTCCCGCCAGGACGAACAGGTGCCAAACGGTGTGCATGAACGGGACGTAACGTCCCAGGGCGTAAAAGGCCACCCCCACCGTGTAGCAAAGGCCCCCGGCCACCACCAGCCAGAACCCGGTCCCCGGAAGCCGTAGGTGGAGCGCCCGCATGGCCACGACCGCCAACCACCCCATCCCCAGGTACATGAACACCCAGGCCACCGGGAAGCGATCCCGGAGGTAGACCCGGAGGGCGATCCCGGCGGCGGCCAGGGCCCAGATGGCGGAGAGCAACCCCAGCCCAAGCGGGCCCCACAGGGGCAGCAGACAGAAGGGGGTGTAGGTGCCGGCGATCAGGAGGTAGATCGCCACGTGGTCGAACAGCTTCAGGGACGGGCGGGGCGCGGCGGCCTTGGCCCCGTGGTAAAGGGAGGACGCGGTGTACAGGATCGCCAGGCTGACCCCGTAGATCGCCGCGGCGGCCAGCGCCCGGGGCTCCCCCGTGCGGTGCCCCACGGCGAGCAGGCCCCCGAGCCCGGCGAGGCTCAGGACGGCCCCCAGGCCGTGGAGCCCGGAGTTCACGATCTCCTCCCAGAAACGCGCCCGCCCCATCGCCCTCGGGACCGTTGTATCCGAAAACGGCGGCCGGGGAAAGCGCGGTCCCCGGATGTCCCCGGGGGCGGCGGACGGCGATGTCGCGACGACGGTCCCCGCCCACTGGACGGGTGCGGCGATTTTTGCCGGTCCGGACGGAACCGCTATCATGGCGGCGGGCGTGCGGCCTTCATCCCGCCCGGAGGGGGACGGAATAGGACACGGTCCGCTACGGGGAACACGCGCGTTTCTCCTGGTTTGGTTCGGCCAGCTGGTCTCGCTTGTGGGGTCGAAGCTCACCGGGTTCGGCTTGGGCGTGTGGGCGTTCCAGACCACGGGTTCGGTCACCAGGTTCGCCCTCATCATGCTGTTCACCGCCCTCCCGGGCATCCTCCTCTCGCCCATCGCCGGGGCGCTGGTGGACCGGTGGGACCGCCGGCGCACCATGATCCTGGCTGACACCGGGGCCGGCCTCTGTACCCTGGGGATCGCGCTCCTCATCGTCACGGGGAAGTTGGAGGTGTGGCACATCTACCTCTTGATGGCGGCGAGTTCGGCCTTCGACGCCTTCCAGTGGCCCGCGTATCAGGCCCCCATCGGGCTCCTGGTGCCCAAGGCCCAATACGGCCGCGCCAGCGGCATGGTGCAGCTGGCCGGGGCCACGGCCCAGATCGTCGCCCCCGCGGCCGCCGGGGCCATGTTGGGGGTGATCGGCCTCGGGGGGATCATCGCCGTCGATTTCGCCACGTTCCTGTTCGCCGTCGCCACTCTGGCCGCGGTGCGCATCCCCCGGCCGGCCCGGGCCACCGCCCCCGCGTCCGAGGGCTCCCTCCCGCGGGAGGCCCTGGAGGGGTGGCGCTACATCGCCGCCCGCCCCGGGCTTTTGGGGTTGCTCCTCCTCTTCGCCCTGGCGAACTTCACCATCGGCATGGTGTACGTGCTCTTCACCCCGCTGGTCCTGAGCTTTTCCACCAGCGCGGCCCTCGGGACCCTCCTCTCCCTGGGGGGCATCGGGTTCCTGGCGGGGGGACTCCTGATGAGCGCCTGGGGCGGCCCCTCCCGGCGGATCTACGGGATCTACGCCGCCGAGGCGCTGCTCGGGGCCACGCTCTTTCTCGCCGGGTTCCCCCCGAGCGTCCTCATCCTGGGGATCGCCGCCTTCTCGGTGTACTTCGCGATTCCCATCGTCAACGGGTGCAGTCAGGCCATCTGGCTGGCCAAGACCCCGCCGGAGCTCCAGGGCCGGGTGTTCGCCACCCGCCGGATGATCTCTTGGTCGTCGCTGCCCTTGGCGTACCTGCTCGCCGGACCGCTAGCGGACCGGGTATTCGAGCCCCTGATGGCCGAGGGGGGCCCTTTGGCGGGGAGCCTGGGGCGGGTGATCGGCGTAGGCCCCGGCCGGGGAATCGCGCTCCTGTACGTCGTCCTGGGGGTCTTCATCCTGGGGGTGACCCTTTGGGCCGTGATCTATCCGCGTCTGCGCCGCCTGGAGCTGGAGATCCCGGATGCCCTCCCCGCCTGAACCCCGTCCACGAGGTGGGTCGGCCTTCCCAGTACGGGACGCCGGTGGATACGCGGCCGCGTCGAACGCGTGTCCACCTATGTCCGGATCCCCCGGTCGTCCACGCGATCTCCACAGGCGCCGCGACCGGGCCGCTGGCGGATCCCCGCGTTCCCCATTGGCGGGAAGACATCGCTGCTTCCCGGGGAAAGGGGACGGTGGCCCGGGCCGAACCCCTGGTTCGCGCTTAGGCCGGCGTGTCCTGGGCCCGGCCCACCACCCGGTAATGGGCCACCCGGGGCTCGAACTCCAACAGGAACTCCCGGTCCTCGGGGTAATACTTGGCCGCTTCGGGATCGTCCCCGGCGAACCTCCGGATGGCCTCCATGTCCTCCCAGAAGGTCAGGGTGATGAAGTGAGTGATCTCCCCCTCCTGTCTCTCCAGGATGTAGACGGCGAGGTTCCCCTCCACGGCCCGATAATCCGGGATCGCCCGCTCGTTCAGAAACTCACGATAAGCGGCCGCCTTGGAAGCGGGAACCCGTCCATGCCATATCCTCGCGATCACCCTCCCTCCTTTCCGAGTCGATCCGTTTCCGCCGGTTACGCCGCGGACACGGCGGATCGGCCTCAATCGGCGAGCGGTTTGCGGAAGAAAACCTCGCCCACCTCGCCGCGGTTGATCCCGGCGATGAAACCGCACTCGCGGAACCCCATATGCCTGTGCCATGCCTGGGGCTCCGGCTCGTCGGCCTGGGACGAGCTGTAAAGCCACCGGTGCCCTTTGCTGCGCAGGAATTCTTCCAGGAAATGGAGCATCGCCTTGCCGACGCCCCGGCGCCGGTGTTCCGGCACCACCCGGATGAGCCCGATGTAGGGCACCTGCGACCACAGGTACTCCAGCCTCAGGTATCCGACGGGTCGCCCCTCGACCTCGGCGACGATTATCTCCCGGCGCCGCACCTTCCACCGCAGTATCTGGGCGTCCACATCGCCGTCGATCCGTGTGCAATGCCCCAAATCCCGAAGCTCCGCGAACCTGACTTCTATATTCACAATTCCGATTTATTCTGCGTTTTCCCCGCTGAAATTACAACGGGCCCGCCCAGGAACTGGGCAACCCGGGATATGGGATCGAGGCCCACGATGCTGGCCGGCCCGGTTCCCGGGCGGATGCTGGATCAATCGGGCTCCGTTGACCGACAACCGGGGCGGATGTGTGCCGGTCGATTATGTGGTCCGTGGTCGACCGATGTTGGGATCTCGGGCCGCATGAAGCCGCGTGCTCCCCGGCTTTCCGTGGGACGGCGGTCAGCGGGAGCGCGTCCCCAATTGAGGTCAAA
>JAADIW010000066.1 GCA_013151115.1 Caldisericota bacterium | reverse complement strand
GATGCCCATGAGGTCGGGGAGCCCGATGAGGTAAACGATGGAGGTGTACTTGAGCATGTAGACGAGCTCGTTTGACCACGCGGGGAGCACCAACCGCAACGCCTGGGGAAGGATCACGTAGCGGATGGTCTGCCAGCGCGTCATCCCCAACGACATGGCCGCCAGGGTCTGGCCCCGTTTCACCGCCTGGATCGCCCCGCGGAAGTACTCCGCCTGGTACGCGGCGGTGTTGAGACCCATGGCGATGATCCCCGAGAGCAGGGGCGAGAGGCGAATCCCCCACCCGGCGAGCCCGAAGTGGACCATGAAGAGCTGTACCAGGAGCGGCGTGCCCCGGAAGAACTGGACATAGGCACTGGCGAGCCAGTACACCACGTTCCTCCCGTACAGCCGGGCGACGGCAAGGAGGAGCCCGAAGGCCGCCCCGATGGAGATACACGCGGCGGTGAGCTCCACCGTGAGGACGAGCCCTCTCCCCAGCTGGGGGAGCCATTCCCACTTGAATATGAGCTCCATTGTCAGCCGCTTTCCCCGTAGAACTCCGTGATCTTGCGGAGGAACTCGGCGGTACGCGGGACCCGGGGGCGGGTGAACAGCACCTCCGGGGGACCCTGCTCCACGATGACCCCCTTCTCCATGAAGATGATCTCGTCGGCCACGGAACGGGCGAACCCCATCTCGTGGGTCACCACCAGCATCGTCATGCCGGCCTCGGCGAGCTCGATCATCACCTGGAGCACCTCGCCGATGAGCTCCGGATCCAGTGCCGAGGTGGGCTCGTCGAAGAGAATGAGCTTGGGGTCCATAGCCAGGGCCCGGGCGATGGAAACCCGCTGCTGTTGGCCGCCGGAGAGCTGGGCCGGGTAGGCATCGGCCTTGTCCGCGAGCCCAACCCGCGCGAGCTCCCGCATGGCCCGCTCCGTGGCCTCGCGCTTGCCCATCCCCTTCACCCGGATGAGGCCCAGGCGGACGTTGTCCAGGGCGGTGAGGTGGGTGAAGAGGTTGAAATCCTGGAACACGAATCCGATCTGGGCCCTGATCCGGTAGATATTCGTCCGCGGGGAGGTGACCTCCACCCCGTTGAGCCATACCCGGCCGCGGTCGGGCTCCGTCAAGCGGTTGATGCAGCGAAGCAACGTGGATTTGCCCGTCCCCGAGGGCCCGATAATCACCTTGGTCTCGCCGCGTTCGAGTTCGAAGGAGACCCCCCGCAGCACCTCTTCCTTCCCGTAACGCTTGTGCAGATCTTCCAC
Organism: Caldisericota bacterium; assembly: GCA_013151115.1. Classification (GTDB taxonomy): domain Bacteria; phylum Bipolaricaulota; class Bipolaricaulia; order Bipolaricaulales; family Bipolaricaulaceae; genus UBA3571. Next base: position 2,241 of record JAADIW010000066.1, on the reverse strand, counting down.
CACCAGGAGTGCCATCAGAACCTCTCACCCGCTCCTTTGGCCTCGAACCCGGGGATCCGATACCGCCGCTCCAACGCCCCCAGCGCCCAGTTGCCGGCGTAGGTCAGGAAGAGGAAGAACAGGGCCACTACCAGGAAGATCGGGAGCGCGAGGGCGTAGTTCCTCCCCATGATGAACCGGGCCTTCTTGAACACCTCGATCACGCCGATGGCCGAGGCGAGGGTGGTGTCCTTGAGGACCGAGGAGAACTCGTTGGACCATGGGGGTATGGAGAGCCGCAAGGCCTGGGGGAGGATCACGTGTCGGATGGCCTGGAGCCGCGTCATCCCCACGGAGAGGGCCGCCATCATCTGGCGCCTCCCCACCGCCTGGATCGCCCCCCGGAAGATCTGGGACTGATAGGCCGACGATCGCAGCCCCAGCGCGATCACCGCGGCGGTGAACGGCGTTATCCGTACCTTGAATTGGCGGAGCCCGAAGTAGATGAGCATGAGGAGGACCATCTCCGGCACCCCGCGGAAGAACCACTCGTACCCCACCGCCAGGGCGGCGAGGGGCCGGGGGCTGTACACCTGGACGAGGGCGACCAGGATGCCCACGGCGAACCCCAGGGCGATCAAGCCCAAGAGGATCTCCAGGTTGACGAGGAGACCCGAGAGCAGCGACGGGACGCCCTGGACGAGGTTCTGCCAGTCGACCGCGGTCATCGTATCCGTAAGGTTAAAAAAGAAGGGGAGGGACGTCCACGCCCCTCCCCCGGCCAACGCCTCAGTTCACTCCGACGCCTTCTCCGCCAAGCACTTGGCGAACTCGTATACCCGCTCCTCCGGGGTGAGCGTCCCGTCGTAGAGGGTGTCGATGCAGGCCTTCCACGCGGCCTCCACCTTCTCCAGCGGGGGCCCGAAGTAGGCCTGGACGAGGTAGTCCCACGGCGACCCCGGGACGATGTGGAACTTCACCTTCCACTGGCCCTCGACCGGGAGCGAGAGGTCATAGCGTAGGCCGAGCTGGTACATGCCGTCGTTGATCTTCCTCAACAGCCCCTTGGGATCCCCGCTGGCGACGAGGAAGCCGAAGTACTCATTCGTCTCGATGATGTCCAGTACCTTGAGCGCGGGGTAAGCGGAGATGGACTGCTGGGACGCGGGCTCGTCCTGGACCACGGCGTCGAGGCGCCCGTTCACGAGGTCGAGGACCGCCTCGGGATAGGTCTCGTAGAGGACCAACTGCACGTCGACGCCCTTGTCCACCAGGTTGGACTGGACCCAGTCGGCGCCGGTGGTCCCGCGCTGGGCCCCGATCTTGTGGCCACAGCAGAAGAGGTCATCCAGGCTCTTGAACGCGGCGTCCTTGCGGACGAGCACGGCCTGGTTCGAGAGCCAATAGGGATTGGAGAAGTCGACGACCTCCTCGCGCTTGGCGGTGATGGTGAAACCGGAGGCACCGATGTCCACCTCCCCGAGGACCACCGCCGGGATAATGGAGTCGAAGGCCACCGGGCGGATCTCGATCTCATACCCCATCAACACGGCGATGCAACGCATCACGTCGAGATCGAACCCGAGATAATCGCCCTCCGGGGAGGCCCATTCGAACGGGGCCCACGGGATATCGGAGGCCACGATGTACTTCTCGGCCCCCACCGCCCCGAGGCCCAGAAGCAACAGCGGGAGAACCAAAACCAGGATCCTCTTGCCCATGCCACACCTCCTCGAAAGTTGTTCAAGCGAGTCGCATTCAGGATGCACTATACCGAGGGGCCGCGTACCCCGTCAAGTCCACAATGGGACTCACGGTTATCCGAGGAGCCGGTGGTCACGGCGTCGGCCCTAGATGAGCTCCCACTCGGAGCGGACGGGAAGGAGATCACGGGGCGAGAGCCGCCGGCGGGCGGCCACGATCCGGTAAGGGAACCGCAACAGGAGTCCGTTCCAGATCCGCGCGAGATCGTTGTAGCGGCGACGGGCGATATCGAACTCCTCCGCGGCCTCGGCGAGCCTGTTCTGGGACTCCCGCAGCCCCGGGGGGCGTTCCCGGGGAAGGGCGGCGAAGATCCGCCAGAGCACCGCCCGCAGCCGCTCGTCCAGCTCCGCGATCGAACGGGGGGTGAACTCCACGCCCCGGGCCTCGTCGAGAAACGCGCGGAGCTCCCGTTGCCCCTCGGGTACGTAGCCCGCCCGGCGCAGGGCGGCGAGGAACTCCTCCAACGCACGCAGCCGCGCGCGGAACGCCTCCTCCGCC
>JAADIW010000033.1 GCA_013151115.1 Caldisericota bacterium | reverse complement strand
GAAGTGGCGCAGCGGGCCCCGCCCCGAGACGAGCCGCATCCCCCGGATGGGATCCCGGCGTTCCGCGATGCGGACCAGGGCCGCCACCACCGCCTCCAGATGCTCCCGGGTGTAGACGCGCCTGGGGATCGCCAGTCGCACGAGCTGGAACCGCGCCTCCCTTCCCAGCATCGCCGCCCCCACCTCGCAGGCCCGGATCCCGCCCTCCAGGTACAGGGCGCACGCCAGGGCCTGACCGGGGAATGCCCCCGGGGGGATATGGGGGAGGAGCCTCCCGGCGTCCACGTACACCGCATGGCCCCCCGGTGGCCAATAGACCGGGATCCCTTCCGCCCTGAGCCTCTCGGCGAGCCAGCGGACCTGCCCCACCCGGTCCCGGAGGTAATCGAGCTCGAGGGCCTCCTTCAGCCCCACGGAAAGCGCCGCCAGGTCCCTCCCCGCGAGGCCTCCGTAGGTGGGAAAGCCCTCCACCAGGATCAGCCGCTCCCGACATCTCTCGAAGAGGTCCCGGTCCCGCATGGCGAGGAACCCCCCGATGTTCCCGAGCCCGTCCTTCTTGGCCGACATGGTGCAGCCGTCGGCCAGGGAGAAGATCTCCCGGGAGATGTCGAGGGGCGTGCGATCCCCTTGCCCCGGCTCCCGCTCCCGGATGAGGAAGGAGTTCTCCGCGTGACGACAGGCGTCGATGAAGAGGGGGATCCCGTGGGCGCGGGCGATCGTGGAGACGGCGCGGACGTTGGCCAGCGACACCGGCTGGCCGGCCATGGTGTTGTTGGTCACGGTGAGGACGATCATCGCGATCGCCTCAGCCCCGACTTCCGCGATGGCGGCCTCCAGGGCATCGAGGTCCATGTCCCCCTTGAAGGGATGGTCGGATTCGGGGTCCATGGCCGCGGGGGAGGGGAGGTCCACCGGCCGGCCCCCGCACGCGAGGACGTTGGCCCGCGTGGTGTCGAAGAGGGCGTTTGAGAGCACATATGACCCGGGTTCCAGGGCCACGGAGAAGAGCACGTGCTCGGCGGCTCGGCCCTGATGGGTGGGGAGGATGTATGGGAACCCCGTGATCTCGCGAACCGTCCCCCGGAATGCCTCGAAGGAACGGGAGCCCGCGTACGCCTCGTCTCCCTCCATCATCGCCGCCCATTGGGCCTGGGACATGGCCCCGGTGCCTGAATCGGTGAGGAGGTCGATGTAGATATCCTCCGACCTCAGGTTGAACAGGTTATATCCGGCCTCCGCGAGCACCCTTTCCCGCTCGGACCGGGGGATGAGCCTGATGGGCTCGACGACCTTGATCTTGAAGGGTTTCCAGCCATCTTCCATGGCGGAAGGCATGGTACAGGAAGGCAGGAATCGCCGCCAAAGCCCGGCGCCGCGGATCGTCCCCACCGTGATAACCGTCCGCCGCTAGCCCACGGGGTTCCCCTCCCGTACCATGGGACGAAAGGGGGGACGATGCGGAGGTTTAAGCAGTTCGAAGAATTCATCTTCGAGACCATGAGCAAGACGGGGCTCCCGTGGCTCTCGGCCGCGGCCGTGGATCGCGACGGGGTGATCTGGTCCCGGGGGTTCGGGTTCCGGGATGTGGGGGCGGGGCTCCCCGCCACCCCGGACACCGTCTACGGCATCGGTTCCATCACCAAGTCCTTCACCGCCATCGCCATCCTCCAACTCCGGGAGGAGGGGAAGCTGTCCCTGGATGATCCCGTGGGGGAATTCCTGCCCCTGGAGCTCGAGGTGAAGGGGGAGCCGGTGCGCCTCTGGCACCTCCTCACCCACTCCGCGGGGATCCCCGCCCTTGCCTACGCCGAGGCCTTCATCCGCGCCGCCACCGGAGCGGCCACGGCCTGGGTCCCCACCGCCACTACCGAGGATATCGTGACCTTCATGGCGGGGGCGGAGGAATGGGCCCTGGAGCCTCCGGGGACGCGCTGGTTCTACCTGAACGAGGGCTACGCCCTCCTGGGGAAAACGATCGAGGTCGTCTCGGGGCTGGATTACCGGGAGTACGTGCGCCGGCGGATCCTGGAGCCCTTGGGGCTCGAAAGCGCTTGCTTCCTGGAGGAGCTGGAGGGATCACCCGAGCCCGCGGCCCCATACATCATCACCCGGGAAGGGGCGCGGGAACGCTCCTCCGTCCCCAAGGGTCCCATCGCCGCCGACGGCGGGCTCGCCATGGGCGTGCTGGACCTCGCCCGCTACGCCCGCATGTACCTCGGCAGGGGGGAGCTCGACGGCGCGCGGGTCCTCTCCCCCGGGGCCGTCTCCGAGATGGAGGTGCCCCGGGTCCCGGTGCCCTATCGGGGCCCGTTCGGGGAGGAGGGTTACGGATACGGCCTCTGGATCATCCCCGACTTCCTCGGCCGCAGGGTGATCGGCCACGGGGGATCGGTCCTCGTCTACACCGCCCATATGGCCTACATCCCCGAGGAGGGGATCGGGATCGCCCTCCTCGCCAACGCCAGCGGCCCCCGGTTGGCGCAGCTCGCCCTCTACGGCCTGGCCCTGCTGATGGACGCGGACCCCGAGGCCCTTCCGTTCGTGATCCACGGGCGGGCCGTGGAGGAGCTGGCGGGGGTGTACGAGGCGTTCCGGGGCACCATGCGCGTGGAGGTGAGGCCCCTGGGGGAGATGCTCGCCATCTCGATAAAGGACAAGTACTCCGAGCAGCTCATCCCCCTCGTCCCCGAGGACCTCTCGGGCGGGGTGAAGCGTTTCTACACGCTCCAAAACGGCCGCAGGCTCCCCGTGGAGTTCCTGGTGGACGGGGAGGGGGTGAGGCTCGTCTACGAGCGGTACTGTTTCCGGAGGGTGGGCCCGCTCCCGCGGTGAAAGCCCCATGGCCCGTATAATAAACGGCTATGGCAACGTTGAAGCACCGGGACAAGACGTACACGGTCGAGCCCGGGACGACCCTCGAGCGGGCGCTGCGGGAGCTCGGGATCATCCCCGAGACGGTGCTTCCCGTGCGGGATGGGAAGATCATCCCCCTCTCCCACAGGATCGAGGAGGGGGAGGAGATAGAGCTCGTCGACGTGATCTCGGGGGGCTAGGGTGAAGTGCACGATCTGCAAGAAGCCGGCGGTGATAAAGCTGCGCCACGCGAACCTCAGGCTTTGCCCGGAGCACCTCGTCGCCCGGGTGGAGAAGGTCGTCGCCGAGACCGTTAAGAAGTTCCGCATGTTCGCCCCCGAGGAACGCGTCCTCGTCGCCGTCTCCGGGGGCAAGGATTCGCTGGCCCTGTGGGAGATCCTAACGAAGCTCGGGTACCGGGCGGACGGGGTGTACCTGGACCTGGGGATCGCGGGTTACTCCGAAAGATCCCGGGAGTTCTCGGAGGCCTTCGCCGCCGCCCGGGGGCTGGCCCTGCGGGTGGTGAGGGTGGAGGGCGAACTCGGGGCCGGGATCGATGGGCTCATCCGGGTCGCCCGGGGGAAGGCCTGCTCCCTGTGCGGCACGGTGAAGCGCTACCTCCTCAACCGGGTCGCTTACGAGGGGGGATACCA
>JAADIW010000045.1 GCA_013151115.1 Caldisericota bacterium | reverse complement strand
ATCGGTCACACACCAGAAGGCGTTCGTCTCCACGAATATCCCGGGGATCCCGAGGTCGGCGGCGATCCCCACGAGCTCGAGGAGGAGCTCGAAGTTGAGGAACGGCTCGCCCCCGGTGAAGTGGAGGCCCGAGGTCACCCCCACCTGGACGTTGGGCGGGTAGCGGCCCCTCATGGAGGAGGCCAGTCCTTCGAGGACGCGTTCCGCGTCTCCCACCGAGATCCAGTCCGCCGGCCATCGCGGGGAGCACGCGTACATACAGTGCCGACAAGCCCCGCTGCATCGGTACGTGAGGAAAACGCCGGCCGACAGGGGCCTCGGTACCGCCACCGCCTGAAGCGACATCGCTTCCCCGTATGCGGATATTACCTTACTCTGCGGAACGTCCCCCGGACTGATTTCCCATCCCTAGGGCATTTCATCCCTCTTAGACTTGACACCAACGAGGGATTCTCCCCATAATAAATTTCGCAACCGTTTGTAAAGAAAGGGGGGATAGAAGGGAGGCGAGATCTTTTCGCTTATCCTCGGGCTTTACCGAAACCGAAAGGAGGGTGATGCCTGTGCGTAAGCTTCTGTTGGTGGGACTGGCGGCGTTGTTCTTGGGCGGTTTGGTCATGGCCGAAGAGTACACCTTCTACATCGTCTCGCACGGCGGGCCCGGTGACCCGTTCTGGGGCGTGGTCATGAAGGGCATGCAGGACGCCGCAGAGATGCTCTCCAAGGGAACCGGGGATACCATCAAGGCCACCTACCTCGGCCCCGCTGTCTACTCCATCACGGAGCTCGTGGATATGCTCAATAGCGCCATCGCCGCACGTCCCGACGGTATCGCGTGTACCATCACCGATCCCGCCGCCCTGGACGAGCCTCTGCGCCGGGCCATCGAGCTGGGTATCCCCGTGATCGCCATCAACGTGCCCGACCCGCGGCCGGCCGGCGAGCGGATCCCCTATCTCTTCTACGTGGGCGGCGACGAGTACCTCTCCGGACGCAAGGCCGCGGAGAGGATGCTCGCGGTGCGCAAGCCCACCAGGGCCGTGGTCTTCATCCACGAGGTGGGCCACGTGGGCCTCGAGCTGCGCGCCAAGGGATTCATCGAGGTGATGACCGCTGCCGGCGTCCCCGCGGAGAAGCTCGCCATCGGCACCGATCCCACCAAGGCCGTTGACATCATCCGGGGCTACTTCGCCAAGAACCCCGACACCGATGCCATCTTCACGCTCGGCCCCATCGGGACGCTGCCCACCGTGACCTTCCTCAAGGAGCAGGGCCTCGCGGGGAAGGTCATGCTGGGGTGCTTCGATCTCGACGAGGTCACCCTGAAGGCCATCGAGGAGGGGATCGCGCTGTTCACCGTCACCCAGCAGCAGTACCTGCAGGGCTACCTCCCCATCGTTTGGCTCTACCTCTATAACAAGTACGGCTTCCTCCCCGCTAACGACATCCTCACCGGTCCGGGGTTCGTGGACTCCACCAACGTGGCCAAGGTGGAGGAGCTCATCAAGCAGGGCTACTGGTAGTCCGAGATGGGCCAAAAAACCGCGGCGGGGAGGGTGAAAAGCCCTCCCCGCTTTTTCCATCTTTTCGCCCTTTGGTTGAGACAGCACCCCGAATTCGGGGCCTTCGCGGGAACGGTCATCGTCTTCATCGGCTTCTCCTTCACCGCCACCCGTTTCCTCACCGCCGATTCCATGGCGAGCATCCTCACGGTGGCGGCGGAGCTGGGGATCGTGTCCGCGGGCATCACCTTCCTCATGATCTCCGGGGAGTTCGACCTCTCCGTGGGCTCGGTCCTCGGCGTGGCCGCGATGATCTTCGCCATGACATCGAAGGCCGGCTGGCCACACCTCGCCGGCTGGGTGCTGGCACTGTTGGCCTCGGCGGGCATAGGCCTCCTGAACGGGATCATCGTGACGCGAACCCGTATCCCCTCTTTCATCACCACGTTGGGGGCGATGATGTTCTGGCGGGGGATCCTCCTCGCCGTCACCGGGGGGTTCCCCATCTCCTACTTCCCCCGGGAAATGCCCCTCATGTTCTTCGCCCTCAACGGCCGCTTCGCGGGACAGTTCCGCACTTCCGCCCTGTGGTTCCTGGGCATCATGCTCCTATTGAACCTGGTCCTCGTGCGCACCCGCTACGGTAACGCCGTCTACGCCACGGGGGGGAACCGGGAAGCGGCCCGGGTCCTCGGCGTCGCCACCGACAAAGTGAAGCTCATCAACTTCGTCATCTCGGCGGTGCTCGCCGGCCTCGCGGGGTGCATACAGTTTTCCCGCTTCCTCTCCGTCGACCCCATGCGCGGCCTCGGCCTCGAACTGGAGGCGATCGCGGCCGCGGTGATCGGGGGCACGTTGCTCACAGGAGGCGCCGGCAATCTCATCGGGACCCTGTTCGGCGTGTTGCTCGTGGGAATGGTGCGATCCGGGCTGGTGCAGGCCGGGGCGCCGGCTTATTGGTATCAAGCGTTCGTGGGACTGATCGTGGTGGTGGCGGTGATCGTCAACACCAACCTGAGGAGGTGGGCTCTCAAATGAGCGGCCGCGAGCCCTTAGTCAGGATGGTGAATATCTCCAAGAGCTTCGGCACCGTTCAGGCCCTGAAGGACGTCGACTTCGAGGTGGGATACCAGGAGGTCATGGGGCTCGTGGGGGACAACGGTGCCGGGAAATCCACCTTGATCAAGATCCTCACCGGCGTCTTCCCCCCGGACACCGGCGAGATCTACTTCGAGGGACGGCGGGTGGATATCCGTTCCCCGAAGGAAGCCCGGGACCTCGGGATAGAGACCGTGTACCAAGACCTTGCCCTCATCCCCCTGATGAGCATCTCGCGGAACTTCTTCCTCGGCCGCGAGCCGGTGGTGAGGATGGGACCGCTGCGGTTCCTAGACAAGCGCCGCATGGACCTGACGGTACGTGAGGTGCTCTCCGAGATCGGGATCAAGGTCCGCTCCCCCGACGAGCCCGTGGCGGTCCTCTCCGGGGGAGAGAGGCAGTCGGTGGCCATCGGCCGGGCGGTACATTTCGGGGCCAAGCTCCTCATCCTCGACGAACCCACCTCCGCCTTGTCAGTCCGGGAGACACACAAGGTGCTCGACTACATCCTGGAGGCCAAAGAGCGCGGGCTTTCCATCATTTTCATCACCCACAACATCTACCACGTCTACTCCGTGGCCGATCGCTTCACCATCCTGGAACACGGCCACAAGGTGGCCGAGTTCCGCAAGGACGAGGTCTCGGCCGAGGAGATCATCGAGATCATCCGGTCCGGATATCGCGAACCGGAGGAGTGAAGGATGTCCGTGAGGATAGGGGTCATCGGAGCGGGGAGGATCGGCCGCTTGCACGCGGAGAACATCGTCCGCTACGTCCGCGATGCCGAGGTGGTGGCGGTGGCCGATATCGTGGAGGAGGCGGCGCGTCGGTGTGCGGGGGATCTGGGTATCCCCAGGGCCTTCGCGGATTACCGTGCGGTCTTGGAGGACGGGGAGGTCGACGCGGTCTTGATCTGTACCAGCACCGATACGCAC